>CAZUYE010000006.1:0-41690 GCA_964624925.1 uncultured Oscillospiraceae bacterium
CCTTCATCTCGGTCTCGGTGGCAGCGCCGACCTTGATGACCGCCACGCCGCCGGCCAGCTTGGCCAGGCGCTCCTGCAGCTTCTCCTTGTCATAGTCGCTGGTGGTGACGTTGATCTGCGCACGCAGCTGGGCCACGCGGTCGGCAATGGCCTGCTTGTCGCCCATGCCGTCCACGATGACGGTGTTCTCCTTGGTGACCTTCACCTGGCGGGCACGGCCCAGCATGGTCACGTCGGCCTCCTTCAGAGTCAGGCCCAGCTCCTCGCTGACCACCTGGCCGCCGGTGAGGATGGCGATATCCTGCAGCATCTCCTTGCGGCGGTCGCCAAAGCCGGGGGCCTTGACACACACCACGTTCAGGGTGCCCCGCAGACGGTTGACGATGAGGGTGCTCAGGGCCTCGCCCTCCACGTCCTCAGCGATGATGAACAGCTTCTTGCCGGCCTGGATCAGCTGCTCCAGCAGGGGCAGGATGTCGGAGATCACGGAGATCTTCTTGTCGGTGATGAGGATATAGGGATCGTCGATGACGGCTTCCATCTTCTCGGTGTCGGTGACCATGTAGGGGGTGATATAGCCACGGTCGAACATCATGCCCTCCACCACCTCGCTGTAGGTCTCGGCGGTCTTGGACTCCTCGATGGTGATAACGCCGTCGGCGGAGACCTTCTCCATGGCCTCAGAGATCAGCTGACCGATGAAGGCGTCGCCGGAGGACACGGTGGCCACGCGGGCGATGTCGGCGCTGCCGTTGACCTTCTGGCTCTGGGCGTGGATGGCGGCCACGGCGGCCTCCACAGCCTTGGCCATGCCCTTCTTCATGACGATGGGGTTGGCGCCGGCGGCCAGGTTCTTCAGACCCTCGCGGATCATGGCCTGGGCCAGCAGGGTGGCGGTGGTGGTGCCGTCGCCGGCCACATCATTGGTCTTGGTGGACACCTCGCGCACCAGCTGCGCGCCCATGTTCTCAAAGGGATCGTCCAGCTCGATCTCCTTGGCGATGGACACGCCGTCGTTGGTGATGAGGGGGGTGCCGAACTTCTTATCCAGCACCACGTTGCGGCCCTTGGGGCCCAGGGTGATCTTAACGGTATCGGCCAGCTGATCCACGCCGGACTGCAGGGCCTTGCGGGCGTCAGCGCCGCGCATAATGATCTTGGACATAGATATTGCCTCCTGATTCAAGCAGATTTTTGTGATTGGGATTGTGTTTTACTCAACGATGGCCAGGATGTCACCCTGCTTGACGATGATGTATTCCACATCCTCCAGGGTGACCTTGGTGCCGGCATACTTGTCGGTGATGACCTTGTCGCCGGGCTTCACGGTCATGGTGATGGTCTTGCCGTCCACGGTGCCGCCGGGGCCCACGGCGATGACCTCTGCCACAGAGGGCTTCTCCTTGGCGGTGCCGGTGAGGATGATGCCGCTCTTGGTGGTCTCCTCCGCCTCCGTCATCTTCAGCACAACGCGGTCAGCAAGGGGTGTCAGTTTCATGGTAGGTTCCTCCTTATATCTTTACATAATAAACGAGTTCAGCGTTAGCACTCAAGCCCTTCGAGTGCTAACGCTGATTATCATACCACACTATTTTTATTTTGCAAGGGGAAAAAGGGAAAAATTTCAAAAGTTCACAAAATGGTAAAAAGTTTTTTTACCCCCGGGCGGTGCGGTCGCAGTCGCAGCCCGCCGGGCCGAAGAAATTCAGCCGCTTGTCCGACAGGCGGATGGTGACTTCGCTGCCGCTGATGCACTCGCCGTCCAGACAGGTGGTGATGTCCGGCCGATCCGAGCGGATGCGGATCTCCCGGGGCGTGGAACAGTGGGCCAGGTGGGGGAACTTGTAGTATTCGCCCTTGGAGTAGGGGGTCACAAAGCGGGCGAAGGTCAGGCGGCTGATTTTCTTCACTACCAGCACGTTCAGCATGCCGTCGGTCATCCGGGCCTCCGGGATGGGCATGAAGCCGCCGCCGTAGTAGCGGCCATTGCACACGGCCACCAGGGCATAGTCTCCCTCCACTGCCTGGCCGTCCAGCTCCACCGTCCAGTGGGAGGCGATGCCCTTGAACAGGAAGTTCACAGCCAGAGAGGCTACATAGCTGCTCTTGCCGTCCAGCAGGGGGCTCTCGCTGTACTTATGTACGTCGGCGGCCACCCGGGCGTCGATGCCGGAGCAGGCGATGGTCAGGGCGATGCGGCCATTGACATCGATGACGTCCATAGGGAACTGGGGGCCGTTCCAGAGGTTCTCCGCGTCCCGGAACTTGTCCAGATCCTCCCCGAAGTTCTTCAGAAAGTCGTTGCCGGTGCCCACGGGGATCACGGTCATGGCCGCGTTGTCATAGCCCACGATCCCGTTAGCCACCTCGTTGGCGGTACCGTCGCCGCCGCAGGCATAAAAGCGCAGTTCCTCGCCGCTCTCGCACAGCTGCCGCGCCAGCTCCGTGGCGTGTCCCTGTTTTTTGGTCAGGATGCACTGCACGTCCAGCCCGTGGGCGCTGCGCAGTGTATCGGCCATGTCATAGATCCTCTGACGGCTGTCATGCTTTCCGGCGTTGGGGTTGATGATGAAAACGTGCTTCATTGCAGCACCCTCCCTGTGGTTTATAATAAACTATACTCATTGTAGCACTTCGGCGGTGGGAAAAATGAACAAATTGAAAACTTCCCTGCTGTATCAGTAGTATTTGACCAGTCCGGCCAGCAGCAGCGTGGGCAGCAGCCACAGCAGCAGATAGGCCAGCACATACAGCGGGTTCAGCACCGACAGTACCCCCGCCGAGGTGAGATAATAGGCCAGCAGCAGCCCGCAGAGGCCCCCCAGCCAGCACAGCACCGTGGACAGGCACAGGGCCCGGCACATCCGGCGGCTGCCGATCACCGTCTCCGCCAGAGGCAGCAGACCATCCCGGTAGATCAGCGCGTTGGGCATCTCGCCCCGCTCCCGCACCGCGTCGGACAGGGCCAGCCGCGTGGCGACGCCGGGATAGATGGGCCGCAGCTTGATGCGGAAGCTCCGCCGCAGCAGGCCCGGGGTCAGGTTCACGTCCCGGGTGGCCAGCACCGGGGTGATCCGGTTGCGGCGCAGGGCCCGCAGAGCCCAGTCCACGTTGCGGGAGGGCAGGTAGCGCACCACAAAGACCGCCGCCAGCTGCCCGTCCACCACCAGGAACAGGCCCGTATTCATCTTCAGCCCCTCGGGCAGGGCGATGCGGCGCTTGCGCATGAAATAGGCGCTGCCCAGGGCCACCTTCTGGCCCCGGATGTTGCCGGCAATGCCGCCGTCCTCATAAAATTGCAGATCCCGTACCTGGCAGCGGTAGCCCACCTGGCCGTCCATCAGCTGTTGCAGCAGCGGCGTCAGCTGACTGCCGGCGGCGCTGCACAGGGCCTCCGTATAGGCCAGCACCCGATCGATCTCCAGGCCGTACACCTTCAGGCCGTTGAGCTCCACGGCGCCCATGGCCGCGTGCTCCTGCCGGGACTCCTTCCGGCCCCGCAGGGACACGGCCCCCGCCGGGAACAGATCCTCATCCGTCACCACCACCCGCCGGGCGGCGGTGATGGCCTGTGCGCCCTGCCAGCCGGCCACGGCGCTGCCGCTCTTATACAGGCGGCGGCTCAGTAGTGACAGGGGCAACGCCCCCGTCAGGGGCAGGGACAGGGGCAGACCGGCTGACAGCAGCGCCGACCACAGCCACAGAAAGCGCTGACTCTGCTGCCCGGCCAGGGCCACCACCAGGGCCAGCACCGTACAGGCCACCAGCAGCAGCGGCGTCAGCACCAGCTGCCAGCGCACGGAGGGATCCTCCGTCTGCCACAGCCGCCAGAAGCCCGCCAGGCAGCCCTGCTGCTTGCAGGCCCCGGCGGAGGTAACGGACACCACATAGGGCGGCTCGCCGCCCAGCTGCGCCAGATGCAGGCTGTCGTAGCGGGCCCGGGCACCGCGATAGCTGCCCCGGGCACACAGCAGCAGCAACAGGGCCGCCACCGCCGCAAAGGGCGGCGCCTCGCATATGCCACGCCACAGGCACACGGCGCTGTCTGCCAGGGACACCAGCGCCGCCAGCAGCGCCGCCGTGGGGGCCATGACACGGCCCCGGCGCAGCTGCGTGGCCGCCGCGCGCCACAGACCGCCCGACAGCAGCAGGCAGACCAGCAGCAGTCCCGCTGGCACACCGCAGCGCAGCCAAACGCTGCTGTACCACAGAGGGGGCAGCAGATCCAGCCCGTCCAGCAGCGCGCACAGCAGCAGCAACAGCGTGGGCAGCAGCAGACGCAGGGCCTGCCGCCGCAGCCGGGCGCAGTGCCACCTCTCCTGCCGGGCGGCATCGTCCATGTCCGGTTCCGGCTCAACGGCCTCCCGGGCAGCGGACGGACGCTCCCGCCGCCGCTGACGCAGCCAGGTCAGCACCGCCTGCAGCCGCTCCCGCAGGGGAACGCGCTCCAGGAGCACGTCCTCCTCGTCCCCGCCGGGCAGTTCTTCATCCTCCTCGTCGTCCTCATCGTCCCCGTCGAAAGAATCCGGTTCCTCATGGGGCCTCTCGGGCTCAGGCTCCGGCGCGGGAGGCGCTTCCGATTCCTCCGGCTCCTCCGGCATATCCGGCACGTCCGCCGTCTCCGGCGGCTCCGTTGTCTCTGCCGCAGCGGCACGGGAACCGAACTCCTCCAGGATATCCTCCAGGGTGAAGTCCGCCGCCTCCGGCGCAGCCCGATCCTTCTCTTGCTCGTTCATGCTGCTTCCTCGCTATCCGCGGCGCTGCCGCACCGCCTCATACAGGAGGATCGCGGCGGCGGCCGATGCGTTCAGGGACGAGATATGGCCCTTCATGGGGATACTCACCAAAAAGTCGCAGTTTTCCGCCACCAGGCGGTTCATACCGTCACCCTCGGAGCCGATGACGATGGCCGCCGGGCCCTTCAGGTCAGCGCTGTAGAGCTCCGTATCCGCCCCGGCAGCGGTGCCGAAGATCCAGACACCCTGCTTTTTCAGCTCCTTCAGCGTGGCGGTGAGGTTGGCCACCCGGGCCACGGGCAGGTAGCTGACGGCCCCGGCGGAGGTCTTGCCCACGATGGCCGTCAGGCCGGCGGAGCGGCGTTTGGGGATGATGAGGCCGTGGGCCCCGGCGCACTCGGCGGTGCGAAGGATGGCCCCCAGATTATGGGGATCGGAGATCTCGTCGCAGACCACCAGCAGCGGCGCCTCGCCCTTCTCCGCCGCGGCGTCCAGGATGCTCTGCACGCTGACATATTCCCGCACGGCGGCCAGGGCGATGACACCTTGGTGGGCGTGGGTGCGGCTCATGGCGTCCAGCTTGCGCCGGTCCGCCTCCACCACCACGATGCCCGCGTCCCGGGCCCGGGAGGCGATGTGGCCCAGGGTCTTGTCCGTCTCCCCCTTGGCCAGGTAGATCTTGTCGATGGCCGTTCCGGAGCGCAGCGCCTCGATGACGGCGTTGCGGCCCTCGATGATACCGTCGGCCTCCGCCTGGAGCGGCTGCCGGTTCTCGTTGTTCTTCATAGTTCTGCTCCTGTCTTTGCCTATTTTATCTATTGTAGTATAGCACGTTTCCTCCACAAGGGAAAGCCCAAAACGCTTTTTTCGACATTTTTTGTTGGTCGGATGCCGGACTTGGGCATTGCAAAGGGACGAAACTTGCCGTATAATGTCTGTATATCACAACATAAGGAGGGCTGTGTCATGCGCCCTGACGGAAAACGAGTCAAGGATCTGCCGCCCATCGTGTCGGCCATTCCCTATATCATGCCCAAGCGCTACGACGCCTGCAACACCATCACCGAGAACATCGATGAGGAGGTCATCAAGGATTTCATCCGCAGCCACCGCCGCCTGGGCGTCCGGCTGAACCACATGGCCGTTATCATCGCCGCCTACTACAAGGCCGTGCTGGAGAACCCGAAGCTGAACTACTTTGTCATGAACTGCCGCCTGTATGAGCGCAACCACTTCTGCGTCTCCTTTGTCATCCTGAAGAAGCAGGCCAACGGCGCGGTCAATGAGACCACTCTGAAGATCTATCTGGAGAAGAGCGACTCCGTCTTCACCATCAACGATAAGATCGCCGCCGCCATCGCCGCCAACCAGGGGGAACAGCAGTCCAACAGCACGGACAAGTTCGCCCGTTTCATGCTCTCCCTGCCGGGCCTGCCGAAGCTGGTGGTGTGGCTGGCCTATCACCTGGATAAGCACGGCCTCCTGCCCCGAAAGATCATTGATCTCTCCCCCTTCCACACCAGTATGTTCATCACCAACCTGGCCTCCATCAAGACCAGCTTCATCCACCACCACTGCTACGAGTTCGGCACCACCAGCGTCTTTCTGTGCATGGGCAAGCCCGTGCCCAACTATATGTCCGGCGACCTGTCCAAGAAGATGCTGCCCCTGGGCGTAGTCATGGATGAGCGGATCTGCACCGGCTATGAATACGCCGCCTTCTGCAACGATTTCCGCCGGTATATGCGCCGTCCCCAGCTGCTGGAGCAGCCCTTTGACGCCGCTCCCGCCGAAAAGTGACTCAGCAGAGCCTTTTTGACCATTCGACAAGCAAAAAAATACCCGTCGCTTCTCCTGAAGTGACGGGCATTTTCTCATTCTCCGCAGTGGTGTGCGCCGCAGCCGTGGTCGCCGCAGATCAGCACGTCCGCCTGCCACTGGTGCAGCAGCCCAGCCAGTGCGCCGTGTCCGGTGCCGCCGGCGTCCACCACCTGGGTGGCCGTCACCTGGCCGTCGGCCACATCATAGAGTTTGAACTGCTGCGTGTGGCCAAAATGCTGAAAGATCTCTCCGTTTTCATAGGTAACTGCGATCCTCATGGGGCTTCCTCCTTGTGTTTCTGCCTATAGCATACTCCATTTGTCCCCGTCTGTCAAATCCGCCCCTACCACAGCAGCAGCCCCACAGGCCAGGCCAAGGCCGCCGACACGGCCCCCTGAAGGGCCTTGGCCAGCAGATACGGCCCCAGGCGCAGGGGTGTGTCGCCCAGCACGGCGGCGGTCTGGCAGTGAACGGACAGACCGCCCCAACCCAGCAGCCCCGCCGCCCAGCAGAAACCCGCCGGGCTGCTCTCCAGGCCCAGAATGCCCTGGGTCAGCTCCACCAGACCCAGCACCCCCGGATGACGCAGCCCCGTCAGGCCGGTCAGCAGCCGCAGCAGCACCAGAAAGAAGATCACAAAGGCGCACAGGCGCAGCATGGTCTCCATGGCGCTCTGCACCGCTTGCAAAAAGGCCGTCAGCGGGGCGGGAGGCGCGCGCAGCGGGGCCGGAGCCGTCTCCTCCGCCCGGGGCAGCAGCGCCGCCAGGCCCAGGGCGGAGAGCACATGGATCAGATACAGCCACAGCCCCGCCCACAGGCTGCCAAAGCAGCCCAGGCCCGCCACGCCGATGATGAAGGCCGGGCCGCTGTTGTTGCAGAACAGCAAAAGCCGCTGGCACTGCCGCCGGGTGCAAAGCCCCTGCCGGTACAGCTCTCCCACGCTGCGGGCCCCCACCGGGTAGCCGCCCACCAGCCCCAGCACCAGCGCCCCGCCTCCGGCCCCGCCGCAGCCCAGTGGCCGCAGCAGCGGCCCCAGCAGCCGCCCCAGACTCTCCGCGCCGCCCAGGGAAATGAACAGCCCTGAGGCCACGAAGAAGGGGAACAGCGCCGGGATCACGGAGCCCGCGCACAGGGCCAGGCCGTCCCGCACCGCCTGGGCCGTCTCCTCCGCCGCCAGCAGCAGACCCACCAGCAGCCCCAGCCCCGCAAGAGCAGTCCATGTCCGCTTCATGGCCATCACCTCCGGAAGAGTATATGCGGGCGACCCTGCGTTTTTGTCAAAAAGAATCCGCCGCTTTTGTGCAGCATCACAAAAACTTGTTGGAGCAAAGTGAATCGAATAGCAAAAAATACCGCTAAAGTTCATGTTTTTATTGCATAAAGTCACATAAAATGATATGCTGAAGTTGCTGATATTCCGGTGCATCCGGACGAAACACGGCGCGGCGCAGGGACGCGGCGCGCAGAAGGAGCTTGCCTATGAAGGACCTGAAGCATCTGATCTTTTTTGAGGACCTGCTGCAGCAGGCCAACAACCGGCTGGTGCAGCAGGCAGTGGCAGAGGGCCAGCTGGCCCTGGGCTACAACTGCTACTACATTCCGGAGGTTCTGCTGAATCTGTCGGGCTGTTTCTCCACCCGGCTGCGGGCCCCCCGCAGCACCTCGCCGGACGTAGCCTCCTACTATATGACCGGCCGCAACTGTCCCTATGTCCGCTGCATCCTGGAGCGGGCCATTGAGGGGGGATACAACCACCTCAGTGCCCTGTTTGGGGCCGAGTGCTGCGCCGCCATGGAGCGGATGGAGGAGCACTTCGACCTGCTCAAGCCCGTGAAGAACGAGGGCTTCTTCGTGACCATCATCGACCCGCCCATTAAGGGCGACAAGACCTCCCTGGACTACTACCAGGCCCAGCTGCAGCTGAAGGTGCTGGACGCGCTGCATGAGCACTACGGCGTGGACGTGTCAGAGGAGGCCGTCCGGGACGCCGTGGAGCGCCACAACCGCCTGTGCCGGGTCATCACCCGCATCGGCGAGCTGCGCAAGCTGCCCAATCCGCCTATCACTGGCTATGAGTTCCATGTGATTCAGCTGGTGAGCCAGGTCTGCCCCCAAGATTTGATTCTGCCCTATCTGGAGGAGACGCTGGAGGAGCTGCTGCACCGTCTGCCGGAGCCGGAGTTCCCCTTCCGGGTGCGGGTGGCGCTGGCCGGAAGCGAGATCGACGACCCGGAGTTCACCCGCCTGCTGGAGATGTGCGGGGCCATGGTGGTGGCGGATCGCTACTGCTTTGGCAGCTTCCCCAGCCGGGAGGAGATCGATATCCGCCCCGGCGAGACCGCCTTTGCCGCCGTGTGCCGCCATTATCTGCACACCAACCAGTGCGCGCGCTTCATGGACGGCGAAAAGATCGACCAGCGGCATCGGGAGCTCAACCGCCTGGTGAAGGAATTTCACGCCGACGGCATCATCTATGAGAGCATGAAATTCTGCGAATTCTGGAGCTATGAGAAGGTGCTGGCCAGCCACGTGCTGCAAAACGAGCTGCAGGTGCCCTGCTGCACCATTGAAAAGGAGTACACACTGGGCTCTGCCGGCCAGCTGCGTACCCGTTTCCAGGCCTTTGTGGAGAGCCTGGAGATCAAGAAGCTGAATCAGGGGGAGGCGACAAGAGCATGAAGCTGACCGATACCATCATAGCCGCCGTGGACAAAAAGCTGCAGCGCTTTGACCCCAAGTGGCAGGCGCAGCACGGCAAGGGCGGCCTACGCAGCCGCTACGAGGACAAGACCGGCATCGCCCGCTACCGCGAGTGGCGCGGCGTAAAGGACACGCTGGTGGACTACGGCGCATGGCTGAACAACCTGGTGAGCATGGCCGCCATGGTGGGCTCCGCGCCGGTGGCGGTGATGAAGGGCTTTTGGGAGTACCGGTGGATGGGCTCGTATCTGGGCACCTTCGCCTTCATCGACCGGCTCTTTGAGGGCTATCGCGGCGAGGAGCTAAAGATCGCCCACATGAATATGCACTGCATCGTGGCCAGTCTCACCAAGAAGATCGCCCTGGTACTGCAAAACGACAAGCGTCTGGGCGGCGGGACGCTGTCCGACCGCATCGTGCCCATGGACGAGGTGCTGCCGCCGCTGTTCATGACAGGCTTCCCCACCCTGGTTCCCATCCCCATCCAGACCTTGCCGGAGTTCATCATCTGCGACATCGACCAGAAGCTGGAGCCCTACTACATCGACGTGGCGGAGTCCTTTGGCCTGCCGGCGGATGTCTGCTCCCGCTGCGCGGCGGAGACCGGCGTGGCCATCGACGACGACTTCCCCATTGTGGGCAAGGCGGTGCTGACCACCAATATGCCCTGCAATGCCAGCGAGGCCACCTCCATGTTCCAGCGCCGGCGCTTCGGCCTGCCGGACTTCCCGGTGACGATGGCCATGATCCACAACGAGCCCGGCGCGCATCCCTACTCCACCCAGATGCTCAAGGACGCCATCGCCTTCATCGAGAAGGAGTACGACGTGACCTACGACTGGAACGCGCTGTTCGCCCGGGCGGAGCATATGAACGAGCAGAACCGCATCGAGCTGGAGAAGTGGGAGCTGTTCAAGACCCCGTACTCCGCCCTGTCGGGCATTGCAGAGAGCCTATACCGGCTGTACGCCTGGGCCTCCGTCAATGGGCAGGAGGACAGCTTCACCCACAACGACCGAAAGGTGCTCAAGATCATGCAGCAGGCCTATGAGCGGCGCTATGAGCCCTTCGGCGGCACCACCCGGCACCGGGCCTTCCTGTGGGGCCCCTCCGCGGTGTACTATACCGACTTCCCCACCTGGGTACAGAACTGCTGGGGCGTGTGCATTGTGCTGAACATGGACTCCACCATGGGCCACAACATGATCTCCACCACCGATCCCGACCAGGCCATCCAGGATCTGGCGCTGTTCTCGGAAAAGGGCGTTATGCGGCACCACGCCGTGGGCGGCTGGGACAATGTGAACGCCGTGTGGGAATGGACAAAGAAGTTCAACTGCGACATGGTGATCTTCAACGACAACGTGGCCTGCAAAGGCATGAACGGCGTCCATGCACTGATGGAGGAGCAGGCCCGGGATCTGGGGCTGCACTTCGTGTTCCTGGAGCACGATCTGGAGGACAGCCGCACCATCTCCCGCCGGGATATGCGCAACGGCATCAACCAGTATATGTCCGTGGTGCTGGGGGAGGAGCCCCTGGATCCGACGCTGGTGGACTTTGACGACAGCCAGGCCTGGTAAGGAGGAGAATCTATGAAAATCGTGTGGAAGATCCTGCGCATTGTGCTGCTGGTGGTGCTGGGCCTGTTCATAGGCACCTTCGCCATCTATATGCTGAACCTGGAGAACAAGCTGATCTACAAGCTGGTCTATCCCCTGCTGCAAAAGCACTATAACAGCCAAAAGCGCGACAGACGCATATAACAAGCAAGCCCGTCAGCGAACCGCTGACGGGCTTGAAGCTGTCAAAGGACTAAAAAAACGCCCCCGTCGGGGGCGTTTTTCAGCTGTATCAGAAGTCGATCTCGCCCTCCAGCAGGCGCAGATCATAGGGCTCAAAGGTCACATGACGGTATTTCTCCACGTCCATCTTCACGCCGGTCCAGTCGGAGTGGATCTCGCCGTTCTGCTTGATGAGGATGTCATAGAGAATGTCGTAGGTCACGCCGTCCTCCCCGGTCTCCACAATGGTGGAGTAGGGCAGGGTCTTGTGATAGGTCATGTGCAGGCCCTTATAGGAGAAGTGGAAGCCGTTGCGCATCCGGCAGCCGTCCAGCCCCCGATAGGTGAACAGGCGCTTCAGGTCGTGCAGGATGGGGTCGTCGTCCTGGTCATACAGGTTCTCCGGCGTGGTCTCCGTGTAGTCATAGCGGAACTGGATGGGAATGCCATAGGGCAAAAAGCGCTCCACATAGGCCGGAAGCTTGTCCGCCGGATATTTCTTATACAGCACGCAGTTGATACGGGTGGGGCAGGCGATCTGGCCGATGATCTCGTCGGGGCTCTCCTCCACATACTTCACCAGGTGCCGGGAGATGTTCATGCAGGTGATCTTGTCCCGGTTGCGGCGGGTGAAGTCCAGCATCTCCTCCGCGGTGTAAAAGCCGGTCTGTACCGGGAAGGTGGTGTTGATATAGATCTTGTGGGTGGGGGGGATGGCATCCAGCATCTGCTGCAGGGCCTCCAGATTGGCCAGGGGCTCGCCGCCGGTGAACACAAAGTCGCAGCGGGGGGTGATGGCGTCCATGGTGCGGATGCTCTCCAGAATCGCCGCCAGGCTGAAGCCCGTGCAGTCGGCATATTCCTTCTTGTTGATGCAGAAGGGGCAGTGGTTGTTGCAGTCATATGGTACAAAGACGGTGACAGTGGCGCCGCCTTCCCGGGTCTTATAGGGATTGCTCATATCGATCAGTCCAGTCCTCCAGAAAATCTTCCCGAATATTTTATACCGTTTCGGACAGAAAAGCAAGGTATTTTATTGGGGATAACCTGTTTACTTCTTAACAAAGTAGCAAATTTTGGCGGCTTCGTCGGTTGACAGCCGCCGCCGGAAGGTATAAAGTATCGCTGAGGCCGCCAGACGGTCTGTTTTCTGTGTTTTGGAGGTGCTTTTGTTGAAGGAACTGCTTACTTTGTTTCTCACCTTTGCCAAGGTGGGCGTTATGACCTTTGGCGGCGGCTATGCCATGCTGCCGATCCTGCAGCGGGAGGTGGTGGAGAACAAGGGCTGGGCCACCGACGAGGAGCTCACCGACTACTTCGCCATTGGCCAGTGCACCCCCGGCGTTATCGCCGTGAACACCGCCACCTTCGTGGGCCAGAAGCAGCGTGGCGTTCTGGGCGGCATCGTGGCCACCCTGGGCGTGGTGTTCCCGTCCCTGGTCATCATCGCGGCCCTGGCCGGCGTCATTACCACCTTCTCCCATCTGGCCTGGGTGCAGCACGCCTTTGCCGGCGTACGGGTGTGCGTGTGCGTGCTGATCTTCAACGCCGTGCTGAAGCTGTGGAAGGGCGCGGTGAAGGATCTGTGGGGTCTGCTGATCTTCCTGGGCATCCTGGCCCTGTCCCTGCTGACGGATCTCTCCCCCATCCTCTATGTCCTGATCGCCGCGGCGGCGGGCCTGCTCATCAAGCTGCTGGAGGTGAAGAAGTGATGCTGTATCTGCAGTTGTTCTATGAGTTCTTCAAAACCGGCCTCTTTGCCGTTGGCGGCGGCCTGGCCACCCTGCCTTTCCTGTACGACATGGCCGACCGCACCGGCTGGTTCACCGGGGCGCAGCTGGCGGATATGCTGGCAGTGTCCGAGTCCACCCCCGGCCCCATCGGCGTGAATATGGCCACCTATGTGGGCTTCGTCACCGGGGGCATCCCCGGGGCCGTCATCGCCACGCTGGGCCTGGTAACGCCGTCCGTCCTCGTCATCCTCATCATCGCGGCCTTCCTGAAGGCCTTTCGCCACAACCGCTGGGTGGAGGCCGCTTTCTATGGTCTGCGCCCGGCCTCCACCGCCATGGTAGCCTCCGCCGGCCTGTCGGTGGTCGCCATCGCCCTGCTGAACAGCGGCGCGACGGGCCTGGCCATCGTCAACTGGAAGGCCCTGGCTCTGGCGGCGGTGATCCTGGTGCTGACCCGCTGGTGCAAGCCCACCAAGGGGCTCCACCCCATCGTCTTCATCGCGGCCTCCGCCCTGGTGGGCATCATCTTCCGGTTCTGATACGCACCGTATTATTTTTCAAGAATTATACAATCTGTTTTTTAGGCACGGGCCTGTCCCGTGCCTAATTTTTGGCCATCTGCCGGGTCTGTGCCCGAATTTTGGGCACAGAGCCGCTTTTTGCCCGTGGAAAAGATGGCCGCGCTGCCATATCCTTGGATACAGTTCATCCCAAAGGATGTATGGAAGGATGAAGCTCCGCTCTGTATGACGGCCTGTGCACCCTGCTGGAGAAATCCGGCCAGCGGGGACTGACCGCAGCATACACACAGCGACAGTCTCAAGGCGGCAGGGAAATCCCCGCCGCCTTGTTATCCCACCCGCCGCGCCCTGCGGTGGGCTATTCCAGGTGCTCCAGGTCTTCCTTGCCCAGGGACAGATACCGCCAGCGCTCCGGGAGCTCCGGGCCGATCAGCGGAAAGAGATTCTCCGTGTCGGCGGTGGGCTGGATGTTATAGGTGCCGTACTGGTTCACCAGGTCGAAGCAGCTGCGGGGCACGCCGGGAAACGAGTGCAGCTGGGGCGCCGGGTCGTGGCCGCGGTGTTTGCGCTTCATGGTCTCACCTCCGGGCATAGTATGCCCCGGTAGGGGAAAAACTTTCACCCGTTGACAATTTTCCCGCTGTGGGGTACCATACAGGCAGTATAACAAAACATACCAAGGAGGAATCCACATGACCGTATCCCAGGCCGTTGAGAAGCTGGCCGCCTATGAAAAGCTGTCCTTTACCTATAACCACGCTTCCGCCCTGCTGTATTACGACGGGGCCACGGTGGCCCCCAAGGGCTCGGCCCAGCTGCGGGGCGACACTCTGGGTGAGCTGGCCCGGCTGAGCTATGGCCTTGACACCGCCCCGGAGACCCTAGAGATGCTGCGCACGCTGGTGGAAAACCGGGCGCAGCTGGATGAGGTGACCGCCCGGAAGGCGGCGGAGCTGTGGCGGGGCTATCAGCAGATCAGCCGCATCCCGGAGGAGGAGTTCGTGGCCTATCAGCAGCTGTGCACCCGCTGTGACGCCGTGTGGCACGAGGCCAAGGAGCGGGACGACTTCGCCTCCTTTGAGCCGCTGCTGCAGGAGATGTTCGACGCGACCCGGCGACTGGCGGGCTATCGGGAGCCGGAGAAGGATCCCTACGACGCGCAGCTGGATCAGTTTGAGCGGGGCCTGACCCGGGAGACCTGCGACCGCTTCTTCGCCTCCCTGCGCCGGGAGCTGGTGCCCCTCATCGGCCAGGTACAGGCCCACGCGGAGCGGGTGGACGACGCGCCCCTGCACCGGCATTTCCCCGCCAACATCCAGCGGGAGTTCTCCGACTTTGTGATGGATGTGATGGACATCGACCGGAATCACTGCACCATCGGGGAGACGGAGCACCCCTTCACCATCAACTTCTCCCGGGAAGACGTGCGCATCACCACCCACTACCTGGAGGATATGCTGTCCTCCTCCCTGTACTCCGTGGTGCACGAGGGCGGCCACGCCCTGTATGAGCTGCACACCGGGGCGCAGCTGCAGCGCAGCTGCCTGGGCGGCGGCGTGTCCATGGCCATCCACGAGAGCCAGTCCCGCTTTTATGAGAACATCATTGGCCGCAGCCGGGCCTTCTGCGGCGTGATCTTCCCCTGGCTGCAGCAGCACTTTGCCCCCCGGCTGGACGACGTGACGGAGGAGGGCTTCTACCGCATGATCAACAAGGCCCAGCCCTCTCTGATCCGCACGGAGGCGGATGAGCTGACCTACTGTCTGCACATCATGGTGCGCTATGAGCTGGAGAAGCGGATGTTCAGCGGGGAGCTGAAGGCCCGTGATCTCCCGGCGGAGTGGAAGCGGCTGTATAAGGAGTATCTGGGCGTGGATGTACCCAGCGACCGGGAGGGCGTTCTGCAGGACTCCCACTGGGCCAACGGCAACATCGGCTATTTCCCCTCCTATGCCATCGGCTCGGCCTATGGGGCCCAGTATCTGCAGGAGATGGAGAAGGAATTCGACGTGTACGGGGCCGTGAGCAGCGGCAAGCTGACCCGAATCAACCGCTGGTTGGAGGAGAAGATCTGGCGGCACGGCTGCATGATGGATCCCACGCCGCTGTTTGAGAGCGTGTGCGGCCCCTTCGACCCCGGCTGCTACACGGACTATCTGCGCCGGAAGTTCACGGAGGTCTACGGCCTGTGAGCCGGGAGGAGGCGGAGCAATGGATCTTTGCAATCAACACGACATCCAGGCGCTGCTGCGGCGACACGGCTTCCACTTCTCCAAGGCCCTGGGCCAGAACTTCCTCATCGAGAGCTGGGTACCCCGGGACATCGCCGCTGCCTGCGGCGCGGACGCGAACACCGGCGTGCTGGAGATCGGCCCGGGCATCGGCCCCCTGACCCGTGAGCTGGCGGGCCGGGCGGGGAAGGTGCTGTCGGTGGAGCTGGACTGGCGGCTGCTGCCGGTGCTGCAGGAGACCATGGCGGGCTGCGACCATTTCACGCTGCTCCACGGCGACATCATGCAGCAGGATCTGCCCGCCCTGGTGGCGGAGCACTTCGGCGGTCTGCGGCCCATCCTGTGCGCCAATCTGCCCTATAACATCACCACGCCGCTGCTGACGCGCTGCGTGGAGGCGGGCTGCTTCGACTCGCTGACGGTGCTGATCCAGAAGGAGGTGGCCCAGCGCATCTGCGCCGGGCCGGGTACGGCGGACTACGGCGCGTTTTCGCTGCTGATGCAGTATTACACGCAGCCGCAGCTGCTCTTTGAGGTGCCGGCCAGCTGCTTCATGCCGGCGCCCAAGGTCACCTCCGCCGTGATCCACTGCCCCGTGCGGAAGACGCCGCCGGTGCAGGCGCCCAGCGAGGCGCTGCTGTGGCGCACGGTGAAGGCGGGCTTCGCCCTGCGGCGCAAGACCCTGGTCAACAGCCTGCAGACGGGCTTTCCCCTGCCCCGGGAGCGCCTGGCGGCGGCGGTGGCCGCCTGCAGCCTGCCGGAGAATGTGCGGGGCGAGCGGCTGAGCTTGGCGGACTATGCCGCCCTGAGCGCTCAGCTGGCTCTGGCGCTGGAGGAAACATAAGCATACAACAAGGCCCCGCGAGGTACTCTCACCTCGCGGGGCCTTGCCTTCAGCAGTATTCTACCCGAACCAGGGGGCACTCCTCCTGCAGGTCATCCAGCACCTGGCGCAGCAGCCAGGCATCCCGGTGCAACGCCTCCGGCACGGTGTCCAGGCCCGTGACCAGGATCAGCTGCTCCCGGTCGCGCGGGTATACATCCGTCAGGCAGTCCCAGACGGCGTCCCAGTTTTCGCCGCAGTCCGCCGCCAGGCTGAACCGCTCCCGCAGCAGCCGGAACAGCTCTCCTCGGTCATGGCAGGCGGCCAACTCCAGGATCACAGGATCGGTGGGAATAGAGGTATAAGAAAGAGGGTTCATAGATAGGTCTCCTTTTTTACTTATAACAGAGAACAGATTCAGTATAGCAGAAGGGAACGGATAAAAAAAGCCCGTCCTGGCAATCGAGGGAAATATTTTCAAAAAAGAGGGCGGACAGTGCTCTGTCCGCCCCAAGTGAGGAGAAAAATGGTAAGAAAACAGCGGTTTCACAGCAGCAGCGCCAGCAGCCACACCAGGCCGATGGCCGCGCCGCCCAGCAGCGCCGACAGCCACGGCGACATGGCTCTGCGCCGGGGCGCCGCGCCGTGGGTACGGGCATAGTCCTTGGCGATGCGCACCGCCTGGTCTACCACCTGCTGGGAGGTCACGCCTCCGCCGCCCACGGCGGCGTCGTTGCGCACGATAAAGATCGCCTGCTCAAAAATATGCGGATCCGGGGAATCCACCACGATCACCCGACGGGAAATGCCTTTGACCAAGAGTATGCCCTCCTCTGTTGCGTTTTGCCTGGAACACTATCAGTATGCCCGACCGGCGCGCTCTTATACGCCCCGGCGGAAAAACTCACACCCGGCGCTTCTCGCCGCCGTCCTGGCCCGGCAGCCAGACGGCCAGCACCGCGCAGTCATCGGCCTGGCCCTTACGGCTGCCCGACTCAGAGAGGATCCGATCTACCAAGGCGTGGACATCCCGGCCGCTCCAGCCCGCCAGCAGATTCTGCAGCCACTCGTCGCTGTCTGCGTCAGCCACGCCGTCGGAGACCATCACAAACCAGCTCCCGGCCCGCAGCTGCAGCCGGGTGCACTCCGGCGCGTCGGCCGGGGCCTGGAGCCCCGCCGGCAGGGAGGCCCCGGTGAAGCGGCTGACCCGGCCTCCGCTGCGCAGATAGGACGGCGCCGCCCCGTATTTATACAGCGCCGCCTCGCCGCTGCTGCGGCGCAGGGCCAGCAGATCGATGGTGGTGAAGCCCCCGCCGCTCTCCCCCCGCAGGGAGAGGGCGCTGTTCAGGGTTTTCAGCGCCGGAAGGGGCCGGATCCCCGCCTCCAGAAACTGCTGCAGCAGCCGGACGGTCAGGGCGGCCTCCCGGTGGGCCGCCTCGCCGCTGCCCATTCCGTCGGACAGAAGCAGATAAACAAAGCCCTCCGCCTCGAATACCGACAGCACGTCGCCGCAGACGCTCTGCCCCTCCCGGGGCCGCAGGGCACTGGCCACGCGATAGCCCAGCAACTGGGCGCCGGCCGGTACGGCCTCCCGGCGGCAGTCCAGCAGCTCCCCCAGCTGGGCGTACTGCTCCCGGGCTCGGCTGCGCTCCTGCTGCAGCCGCTGCTGATACTGCCTGCGCAGCAGATAGCTGTGCAGCTCCCCGTTCAGGGCGGCCAGAAAGGCCGCCAGCTGCACGCAGCGGGAGGTGAAATACAGGGGGAAATCCCCGGGCCGGGCCTCGCCCCGGCGCAGCAGCCGGGGACATGCATCGTTGAAGGCATTGTAGGTGGCGTTGTACTCCTGCTGCCAGCAGGTGTCCCGCAGGACGCAGCGGCGGCACACCTGCTCCGCCGCCCGGTCAAAGAGCACGGAGGGATTCTCCGGCTGCTCCGGGGGCAGGCCCCGGAACAGACTGTCATACAGCTCCCGCAGAGCTGCCGCCGGACGGGCCGCGCGGCGCACAGCGGGCCGGGGCTCCGGCGGAGGCGGCGGGGCCGCCTCCGGAGCAGCCGGCCTGGGTCGTGGCGGCAGCAGGGAGAGCAGTCCCCCGGCCAGCAGAGCCAGCAGCCAGCCCAGCGGTTCCTCCGCGCCGAACAGCAGCGCACATCCGCCGCCTCCCGCGCAAAACAGCGCCGCCTGCACCGGCACGGGTGCGGCGGGCCACAGACAGAGGGCGGCACAGCCGCCGAACAGCACCGCCGCCGGGAGCAGGGTAGGGGACTCCGGCAGCAGACCCAGCGCCAGACCCAGCCCGGCACTCCAGGCCAGCCAGGGCTGCTGCGGCCAGCATACCCGTCCCCGCAGCAGCAGCGCCGCCGCCAGGGCATAGCCCACGCCGGCCCCGGCGATGGACAGCCGCCCAGCGGCCAGGCACAGCCCCGCCGCCGTCACCAGCACCGTCTCCCCCCGCAGCAGCAGCGCCGTGGCGGCGGCCAAAAGCAGCAGACAGGCGGCGCACAGGGCCCACAGCCGCACCGGCCGCGCCAGCAGATACACCGACTGCACCAGCAGCGTCAGCGCCGCCGCCATCACTGGCCGGAATGCCCGGCGGCGATACAGCCCCGTGTCATAAAAGGCGATATTCCCGGAATAGAGCAGGATCGCCGCGGCCAGGTGACGCAGGCCGGTCTGAAACGGCATCAGCAGCAGCGCCCCCAGTCCGGCTCCCAGCACACAGCATAGCCCGGCGGCTCCGGGCCCGGCCGCCGCCGTCATGGCCAGGGCCAGCGGGGCCGTCAGTTGGCCGAAGCAGCCGCCGCTGAGCAGACAGGTCAGCGCAATGCGCCCCAGGGGCGCAAGCAGCCGCCGCTTTTCCCGGGGCAGAGGCAGAAGTTTCATGGACGAGCCCTCCTTTTTCCCCATTATACGGCCCGGCGGCGGCGAAGCCTGTCGGGCCCTGTCAGGCGGGCCGTTTTTTCTGCCCACTTTTCAAAAGTGTTGCATTTGCCACGGATTTTTTGTCGGAAACGTGGTATACTATGGGCAAATAGAAAGAGGAGGCGCTGTTTATGGCCATTTTACACGCAAACGAACAGGATTTTGCCCGGGAGGTGCTGCAGGAGAGCGGCCCCGTGCTGGTGGACTTCTGGGCCACCTGGTGCGGCCCCTGCCGGATGCTGGCCCCGATCCTGGAGGAGATTGCGGAGGAGCGGCCGGAGCTGAAGATCGTCAAGGTGGACGTGGATCAGTGCCGCTCCCTGGCGGATGAATACGGCATTGCCAGCATCCCCACACTGCTGGTGTTCCGCGGCGGCCAGGTGGCCGATCGCTCCGTGGGGCTGATCTCCCCCCAGGAGGTTCTGGAGCTGGTCAGATAAGTGTATAATAGCAAAAGCGCCTCCGACAACCGCCGGAGGCGCTTTCATTATGCTTTAATTGTTACATCACAGCCAGCTCTGGTCGAAACCATAGGGCAGCAGCTCCCGGAGCTTCCAGCTCCTGGACTCCCCCTTGCCGTTGAGGCAGATGACCTCCAGCTCCGGCGCAAACTCCATCATCACCTGGCGGCAGGAGCCGCAGGGCACGCAGAAATCCTCGCTGTGTCCGGCAATGGCGATGCGCACAAAGTCCCGGTGGCCCTCGCTGACGGCCTTGAAAATGGCGGTGCGCTCGGCGCAGATGGTGCAGCCGTAGGCGGCGTTTTCAATGTTGCAGCCGGTGTACACCGTGCCGTCGGCGCACTCCAGGGCGGCGCCCACAGGGAAGTGGGAATAGGGGATATAGGCCCGATCCAGCATTTCGATGGCCTTTTGGCAAAGCTCCTCTCGCGTCATGAGGCAGACCTCCTGTTTCGTGTTGAGCAAATTGTAGTATAATTCCCGCCGTTCGTCAAGGGGTCAGCTGAGCTCCGCCTGGCCGGTGCAGAGCTGGTAATACTTGCCCCGCTGCGAAAGCAGCTCCGCATGGTCGCCCCGCTCGATGATGCGGCCCTGCTCCAGCACCATGATGGCCTGGGCATTGCGCACGGTGGAGAGCCGGTGGGCGATGACGAACACCGTCCGCCCGGCCATGAGGCTGTCCATGCCCTTCTCGATGAGCTTCTCTGTCCGGGTATCGATGGAGGAGGTGGCCTCGTCCAGGATCAGCACCGGTGGGTCGGACACGGCGGCCCGGGCGATGGCCAGCAGCTGCCGCTCGCCCTGGCTGAGGCTGCCGCCGTCGCCGGTGATGACGGTGTCGTAGCCCTGGGGCAGGTGGCGGATGAAGGTATCGGCATTGGCCAACTTCGCTGCGGCCCGTACCTCCTCGTCGGTGGCGTCCAGCTTGCCGTAGCGGATGTTGTCGGCGATGGTACCGGTAAAGAGGTGGGTATCCTGCAGCACGATGCCCAGGGAGCCACGCAGGGAGTCCTTGTGGATCTCCCGCACGTCGATGCCGTCATAGGTGATGGAGCCGTCCTGGATATCGTAAAAGCGGTTGATGAGGTTGGTGATGGTGGTCTTGCCCGCGCCGGTGGAGCCCACAAAGGCAATCTTCTGGCCGGGCTTGGCAAACAGGGACACATCGTGGAGCACCGGCTTATCCGGAACGTAGCCGAAGTCCACATTGTGCAGGCGCACGTCGCCCCGCAGCTCCACCAGGGAGCCGTCGGGCTTTTTCCAGGCCCAGTGGCCCGTGCGCCGGTCGGTCTCCGTCAGGCTTTCGCCGTCCTTCTCCACGCGAACCAGGGTGGTCTGGCCCTCGTCCAGCTCCGGCTCCTCCTCCATCACGTCGAAGATGCGCTCGGCGCCGGCCACGGCGGCCAGCAGCAGATTCACCTGCTGGCTGATCTGGCCGATGGGCTGGGACACCTGCTTGACATACAGCAGATACGCGCCCAAGGAGGCCACGTCGAACACACCGCCGATAGACAGCAGACCGCCCACGCAACAGGTGACGGCATAGTTGATGCGGGCCAGGTTGCCCATGGCGGGCATCATGGAGCCGGCGTAGGTCTGGGCCATGGTGGCCGCGTCGCGATAGGCGGCGTTGCGCCGGGCGAACTGCTCCTGGGTCTTGGACTCGTGGTTGAAGACCTTGATGACCTTCTGCCCCTCGATCATCTCCTCGATATAGCCGTTCAGCTCGCCCAGGGCCGCCTGCTGCTTCTGGAAGCTGCGGGCACTGCGGCCGCCGATGGCCTTCACCAGCAGGAACATCAGAGCCAGGAAGGCGAAGGTAATGAGGGTCAGCGCCCAGTTCAGATACAGCATCATGGCCACGGTGCACACAAAGGTGACCACGTTGGAGATGACGCTGGCCAGGCTGTCGCCGATCATGTCGGAGATAGTGTCCATATCGTTGGTGAAGCGGCTCATGAGGTCGCCGGACTGGTGCCCGTCGAAATAGCGCAGGGGCAGCTTCTGCAGCCGGTCAAAGAGATCCTGCCGCAGGGCGGCCACGGTGCGCTGCGACACCGTCACCATGATCCGGGAATAGCCCCAGGAGCACAGGGCGGACAGCAGAAACACGGCGCCCATGACGATGAGCATCTTCAGCAGGCCCGTGAAGTCACCGGCCTGAATGAGGTTAATGGCGGGCTTCATGAAATAGCTGCTGGCCACGGAGCCCACGGAGCTCAGCACCAGGCACACCGCCACCACGATCAGCGCTCCCTTGTAGCGGGCCACATAGCCCAGGAGCTTGCCGATGGCGCGCTTGGTATCCCGGGGACGGCGCAGGTCGGGTCCGGAGCCGGGGCCCTGGGGCCGCTTGTTCTTCTTTTTCTCAGCCATCGATGCTCACTCCCTCCTGCTGGGAGGTATAGACCTCCCGATAGATCTGATTGGTCTCCAGCAGCTCCTGGTGGGTACCCGCACCGGAGATGTGTCCGTCGTCCAGCACCAGGATCAGATCCGCCTCCATCACGGAGGCCACCCGCTGGGCGATGATGAGTTTGGTGCAGCCGGGCAGAGCCGTGGCCAGAGCACCGCGGATCTTCGCATCCGTGGCCATATCCACGGCAGAGGTGGAGTCATCCAGGATCAGCACCTTGGGCCGGCGTAGAATGGCCCGGGCGATGCACAGGCGCTGCTTCTGGCCGCCGGATACGTTGGCGCCGCCCTGCTCGATATAGGTGTCGTAGCCGTCGGGCATACGGGAGATGAACTCGTCGGCGCAGGCCATGCGGCAGGCCTCCTCCATCTCCTCATCCGTGGCGTCCTCCCGGCCCCAGCGCAGGTTCTCCCTTATGCTGCCGGAAAAGAGGGTGTTCTTCTGCAGCACCATGGCGCAGTCCTGGCGCAGGGCCTCCATGCTGTATTCCCGCACGTCGTGGCCGCCCACATACACGGCTCCCTCCGTGGCCTCATACAGCCGGGGGATCAGGCTCACCAGCGTGGTCTTGGCACTGCCCGTGCCGCCCAGGATGCCCACGGTCATGCCGCTGCGGATGTCCAGGCTCACGTCCTCCAGATTCCAGCTCTCGCTGTCGGGGTGGTATTTGAAGTACACATGGTCAAAGCGGATGTCGCCGTTTTCCACCGTCAGATCCGGCTGGGCCGCCGCGTCGGTGATCTCCGGCTCCTCCGTCAGCACCTCCACGATACGCTTGCCGCAGGCAATGGAGCGGGTCAGGATCATCATCACCATGGACACCATCATCAGGGACATCAAAATCTCCGAGGCATAGGTGAAGAAGGCGATGAGATTGCCCGAGAGCATACCGCCCGCCGCCACGCTGTGGCCGCCGATCCACATGATGGACATGATGGTGCCGCCCATGATGAGGGTCACCAGGGGGATAAACAGCACCACGAAGCTGAAGGCCCGCTCCGCCGTCTGGCGCAGCTTCTCGCTGCGCTGGGAGAACTTCTCCCGCTCCTTATCCTCCCGGACAAAGGACTTCACCACCCGGATGGCGTTCAGATCCTCCTGCACCACCAGGTTCAGCTCGTCCGTGGACTTCTGCAGGGAGGTGAAGAAGGGCCCCACGTAGCGCAGCACGATGGCCACCAGCACCAGCAGCAGCGGCAGGGACACCAGGAACACCTGGCTCAGCTCCAGGCTGATGCGCAGGGCCATCACCAGGGCAGTGATGAGCATCACCGGGGCCCGCACCAGCATCCGCATACCCATCATCAGCGTGGTCTGCACGGAGGCCACGTCGTTGGTGAGGCGGGTGATGAGGGACGCGGTGGAAAAGTGCTCAATGTTGGAGAAGGAGAACTTCTGCACCTGAGCATACTCCGCCTCCCGCAGGTTGGCGCCGAAGCCCATGCCGGCCTTGGCGGCCAGAGCCGCCGCCCCCACGCCCATGGCCAGGGAGGCCAGGGCCATCAGCACCATTTTCACGCCCGTGGCCAGGATATATGCCTTGTCGCCGTTGGCAATGCCCACGTCCACGATCTGGCTCATGGCCTTGGGCAGCAGCAGCTCCAGCACTGCCTCTCCCGCCGAGCACAGCACGCCCAGCAGAATATACACCCGATACCCTTTGGTATACGGGGCCAGTTTACGAATCATAGATCTACCTCCTCTGTTTCGCTTTGCAGATTTGCCACCACGCGGCCCAGCAGCAGCCGCAGCTGCTCTGCCTCCTCCGGGGCAAAACCCCGCTGGATGCAGTCGGCCACCTCCTGGGTGATGGCGGTGAATTCATCGAAAAAGCTCCGGCTCTGGGCCGTCAGACGCAGCAGCCGCCGCCGTCCGTCCAGCTGGTCGGTGCTCCGCTGCACCAGGCCCTTCTCCTCCAGCCGATCCACGATGCCGTTGACGGTGGATGGCTTGACCATCAGGTGCTCCTGCAGCTGCTTCTGCGTGGCCCCGCCACCGCACGCATGCAGATACAGCAGCGAGCGGCACTGTATGGGTGTCACGCCATAGCCCCGCAGCTGCCGATCCATCCGCATATGCACCAGGTGGTCGCAGCGGCCCAGCAGCACCCCGACGGGGATCGGATCCTTGTCAAAGTACATGGAACCACGCTCCTCTCCAAAAAATATTTCGCAAGCTAATGATTAGTGCCCTAAATAATAGCACAGACCCACCGCTGCGTCAAGGGGACGCGGGGGTCTGTGCTGTAAACGATTTGTGAACAATAGAATGATTTTACACCTGCGGCAACATCAGGTCGATGGCGCCGGGGAGGTTGTGGATCTCCACCAGCGGGGCGCTGGGGGCATACTCGCCGTCCAGGGACCAGAATATCTCCTCCTGGGTGGTCAGCGTCACCTGCCGAACATGGCGGAAGATAACACCGGGGTAGTCATAGTCCATGCTGCTCATGGCGGTGATGAGGTTCTGCAGGTCGATGACGCTCTTGGGCATCCGCAGCAGCATCAGCTCGAACTGGCCGTCGTTCATCTCCACCCGGCTGGGATCCAGCTTCACCAGGCCGCCCAGGGAGGTGGAATTGCACACCGCGCCGAAGATGAACTCGCCCTCGAAATGCTCGCCGTCGGCCTCCACCGCGCAGCGATAGGGCCGCAGGGAGTCCAGATTCTTCACGCCCTCCAGAATGTAGGCAAAGTGTCCCAGGGCGTTCTTTGTCTCCTGGGGCGCGGAGTAGGAGGCCCGGGTAAAGGCCCCGAAGGAGGCCACATAGGAGAAGTAGCGCCCGTTGTGCACGCCCAGATCCAGGGCCTGGGGGCTGCCCTCCACCACGATGCGGGCGGCCTCCGCCACAACGGAGGGCAGGTGCAGGCTGGCGGCAAAGTCGTTGGTGCTGCCATGGGGCAGATAGCCCACGGTGGGCCGCTTCTCCAGCTGCATCAGACCGGCCAGGGTCTCGTTGAGGGTGCCGTCGCCCCCGGCGCATACCACCATGTCATAGTCCCCGCCCCACTCGGCGGCAAAGCGGGTGGCATCGCCGGAGCCCTGGGTCAGAGCTACCTTCACCAGATAACCCCCCTGGCAGAAGGTGGTCACCGCGTCAAACAGCGGCGCAGCGGACTTGGTCTTGCCCGCCCGAGGATTTACAATAAACAGCAGCTTTTTTTCCATTTGTATTCTCCTTCTTACTGCCGCATGATGCAAGGCGCTATTTTGGCCATTATACTCCACTTCTCCCGGGAATGCAAGTACCCGCCTTCTCAACCCCCTGCCGGCGCATTTTCCCCCTTGACAGAGCGCCGATCTTGAGTATAATGATACAGGTGATTTGAAACATATAATTTAGAAAGAAGGCTATCTTATGAAATCCCTGTCTACCATCCAAACCCTGTCCCGCATTGGACAGATCATCAGCAAAGTCATCTACATCTGCTGCATCGTGGGCTTTTGCGCCTGCCTGGCGTGCATCGCCGCGATGCTCTTTGGCGAGCACAGCCTCAAGCTGGGCGGCGTGACGCTGCACAGCTTCCTGCAGAGCCAGGCGGACGTCAGCACCGGCACCATCTGGGCGGCCATTGCCGCGGGCCTGCTGCTGTGCGCCGGGGAGTACGCCGTGGCCAAGCTGGCCTGCCGCTACTTCACCCACGAGCTGGCCGCCGGAACGCCCTTCACTTTGACGGGGGCCCGTGAGCTGCTGCACCTGGGCATCTCCTGTATCTGGATCCCGCTGCTGGCCATGGTGCTGGCCCGCGTGGCCCAGGAGATCCTCTCTCAGTTCATGACCGGCGTGGAGTCCCTGGAACCGGGCGGGGCGGACAACGTGAGCCTGGGCGTGATGTTCATCGTCATGTCCCTGCTGTGCCGCTGCGGCGCGGAGCAGGGGAGCGCGTCCCTGCCGCAGGATTCTCCGAACACATAAAATGATCCCCCTTCGGTTCAAATCCGAAGGGGGATCCGCTTATTCTGTCAGGCATTCAGATGCCGCTTGAAGTTGCCCATGGTATGTACGCCCTCCTGCAGCATGAAGAAGGCGTTGGGGTCAATGTGCTGCACCTGCTGCTGCATGGGCTCGATCTCGTATTTGGACAGGCAGATGCAGAGGATGTTCACCTCGTCGCCGGTGTAGGCGCCCCGGCCTGACCAGTAGGTGATGCCTCGGTCCAGCTTTCGCCCCAGCTCCCAGAAGGGGGACAGATCCTGCAACTTGGTGACGATGAGCACCTGGGTGGTGATGTTCTGCTGGTGCACCCGGTCCACGAACAGGGCGTTGAACACCGTGTAGATGGCAGAGTAGATGGCCGTGGGTGCGCTGAACAGCAGCAGACACAGGGTATAGAGCATGGCGTTGAACAGCAGGGAGAAGCGGCCCACGGTGAAGCCCTTGCCCTTCTTGCTCAGATACAGGCCCAGGATGTCCAGGCCACCGCAGGAGGCGCCGCAGGTCAGCACCAGGCCATTGGCAAAGCCGGCGATGACGCCGCCCACGATGCAGCTGGTCAGCTGGTCGGAGATGATGGGCTGGGCCGGAATGGGGATCAGGGACAAGAACAGAGAGTTGGACACCGTGCACAGGGCCAGCTTGGCCACGAAGCTCTTGCCCATGGACTTGTAGGCCAGCAGCATCAGCGGAAGGTTGGCCAGCAGGTACAGCGTGCCCGCCAGGTCAAAGCTCTCCACCCGTATATTCAGCTTGGTGTCCAGCAGCGTGCGGATCACCTGGCACAGGCCCAGCAGCCCGCTGGTGTATAGCTGCTGCGGCACGATGAACAGATTGATGGCCAGCGCCAGCAGCAGCGAGCCAAACAGCGCCGCCCCGATCCGGGGCCAGCGGTGATGAACGACTTTATCCAGCATGATAAGATGATTCCTTTCCTGTCGTAAAAAAACGGCGCACGCAAAGGCGCCGCAAAAGTTCCATACAGTATAGGCATTATATCGATTTTGGCGGAAAAGTCAAGCCTTTTCCGCCAAAATCTTTTGGAATTCAAAGACTGTAGCGCAGGGCGCGGTACAGCTTGCCGATGCTGTTGGAGATGGTGCGCGACACCGTGGACTTGTGCAGCCCCACCTCCCGGGCGATGGCGGACACGCTCATGCCCTGGGAGTAGCGCATCAGCAGCAGCTGCCGCTGCCGCTCGGTGAGCTCTTCCGTCATGGCCATGGGCAGGTTGCGCAGCAGGCGCTCGATGGTCTCGCGGTTGTCCGTCTGGTCGGCCTCCTTCCACAGCTGTAGGCTGGCCATGTCCAGCGGGTCATAGGGCGAGGGCCGCCCCGTGTCATATGCGGTATTTCTCATGGACGTTGTACCCCCTGTCATAGTAGTGTGCCGTCAGCTGCGCCAGCTCCCGGGCCTGGGTCAGCAGCGGCTTCAGCGCCAGAATCCGCCGCGCCAGCCGCTCCCGTTCCTCCCGCTCCGGCTCGCGCTCCAGCTGCCTGCGCAGCCGGGCCATGCGTTGTTGCAGGGCCAGGGCCTGCCGCTCATACTGCGGTGATAATTCCTGTAGTGTCATCTGTTGTACCTCCCCTCATTGTTCCGCTTGCGTGTTTTCAAAAAAATCTCGCGACGTGCGAAAATTTTTGTTGACAAATGGTTTCTTATCTGGTATCATAATTTTCGCTGGTCATGCTGGTGTAGCACAGTGGTAGTGCAGCTGATTTGTAATCAGCAGGTCGGGGGTTCGAATCCGTCCACCAGCTCCAATTTCATATGGGGGATTTCCCGAGTGGCCAAAGGGGACAGACTGTAAATCTGCTGGCAACGCCTTCGGTGGTTCGAATCCACCATCCCCCACCAACATCCTGAATGCGCAAGCATTCAGGATGTTCCATTTTCCGCTGCTTTTTATCCAAAGGAAACAAAGTTCGACAGGAGATACGATAGAAAATGGAGACCGTATTGCTGGTTCTTGAGATCGTCGGCACGGTGGCCTTTGCCGCCTCCGGCGTTATGGTGGGTCTGCGCCGGGGCATGGACCTGTTCGGCGTGGTAATCCTGGGCGTTGTCACCTCCTGCGGCGGCGGTGTCATCCGCGACCTGGTGCTGGGCATCACGCCGCCGGTGATGTTCTGCAAGCCGGTGTATGCCCTGCTGGCCACGGGCCTGTCCGCCGCCATGTGTCTGCCCGCCGTGCGGCGGCTGCTGGCCTGGGAGAGCCGGGGCTACGAGCTGGTGCTGCTGTGGATGGACTCCCTGGGCCTGGGTGTATTCACCGTGGTGGGCGTGCAGTGCGCCTTCGAACAGGCGGAGGACTACAACCTGTTCCTCCTGGTGTTCGTGGGTGTCATCACCGGCGTGGGCGGCGGCGTTATGCGGGATGTGCTGGCCGGCGAAACACCCTATATCTTCGTCAAGCACTTTTATGCCATCCCCGCCCTGATCGGCGCGCTGCTGTGCGCCGTTCTGTGGCGGCTCATCGGCGGCATCGCCTCCATGCTGCTGGCGGCGGCGGTGGTGCTGGTGCTGCGCCTGTGCGCGGCCCACTTCCACTGGGGCTTGCCCAAGGCCGCCGACCTGGAGCAGTAAAACCATGCCCCCTCCGGGGGCATTTTTCTCGCCCCGGATGCCAGTATTCTTGTTAGTACGCTTACTATATCACAAGTATCTTGTTGTGTCAAGCCCAATCTCACAAGTTTCTTGTTTTATTTCTTGACACGCGCCAGAATATATGGTACGCTGTGGAAGAAAAAGGATATTATATAAGGAGGACAAGTCCATGAGTTTTGGCGAACAGCTGCGCAAGCGGCGCGAGGAGCTGGGCCTGTCCCGGACGGAGCTGGCACAGCGATTGGGTGTGTCCCGTTCGGCGGTGGGCAACTATGAGACCGGCGTCAGTGCCCCCAAGGAGGAGGTGCTGCTGCGGCTGTTCGACGCCCTGAGGGTGGAGCCCAACTACCTCTACCGGGATGCCTACCGCGCCCCGGCTGATGCGGCGCCCAGCGAGGAGGAACGTCGTCTGCTGGAGAAGTACCGGCGGCTGAGCCTGGCCGGGCGGCAGACGGTGCACACCATGGTGGACGCCCTGGATGGCCTGCAGCGGGAGCTGGAGCAGACTCAGCCCCGGCGGGAGAGCCGCACCATCCCCCTGTACTTCAGCCCCGCCGCCGCGGGCTACGCTGCCCCGGTGTTCAGCGAGGACTATGAGACCATTGAGGTCAGCGGCCAGGTGCCCCAGGGGGCGGAGCTGGCCGTGCGGATCCAGGGGGACTCCATGGAGCCCTACATCCGCGACGGCAGCGTGGTCTATGTGAACCACGATCCCCTGCAGAGCGGCGACGTGGGCATCTTCTGCGTGGACGGTGAGATGGTCTGCAAGCAGTATTACCGGGATCCCCTGGGCATGGTCTACCTGTTCAGCCTGAACCGCAGCCGCAGCGACGCCGACGTGCTCCTGCCCCCCAGCAGTGGCCGCAGCCTCACCTGCTTTGGCCGGGTGATGCTCCACGGTCTGCCTCTGCCCCTGTAAATGGGGGATGTCAACCGCCGGTTGACAAATTTCCAGCCGCCGGTTGGCGGTGTTTCCGGTGGCTTCGTGTTAGGATGAGCCCATCAAAGAAAAGGGGCGACGCTTTATGACCCTTGGACAACACATTGCGCAGAAGCGCCGGGAGCTGGGTCTGTCCCAGGAGCAGCTGAGCCAGGAGATGGGAGTCTCCCGTCAGGCCATCTACAAATGGGAGTCCGACGCCACCGTGCCGGAAATCGACAAGCTCATCGCCCTGTCCGACGGACAGACGGTGGAGGTGGAGGCCCAGGGACAGCAGAGCTTCGAGGGCAAGATCGCCTGCCCCCTGAGCGGCCAGATCTGGATCCGTAGCAGAAACGCAGACGGCCTGCTGGACACCGCCGAGGGCGCGGGCTACCAGAACCCGGCGGACTGGAGCTACTGATAAGGATACATAATAAGGCGGCGGGCATAGCCCGCCGCCTTAGCTTGTTTTCAAGGGTTTTGCTTTTTGACAGATTTGGCCCGGCGGTGCATGGCACCGCCGGGCTGTTTGCTGTGCAGTTCTCAGGAAAAGGCCGGGAGCAGAGAGCGGTATTTCTCCACGCTGGAGGCGCCGTTCCAGGTCATGTAGCCGCCGGTATTGCCGCTGTCCTCCAGGGCGCGGATCTGGGCGGCCACCTCGTCGGGACCATAGGTATTGTAGGGGGCGCGGATGGCGTTGTAGCACTGGATCCAGGTGCGTACCACGGCGGGGGTGGGGGTCTCCGTCTGGCGCTGGGCGGCCTTGTCGCCGAAGGTCTTCATGCACTCATAGGGGTGCTCCCAGGGCAGCCAGCTGCCCACGGCGGAGTAGTGATCCGGGTAGGGCATGGCGCTGATGGCATCCACCACGCCGCTGATGGCGGCCCAATACTGGCCATAGGCGGTGACATAGCTCTCGGCGCACTCACCGAACACGTCGGCGGAGACGTACACGCCTGCCTCGTGGAGCCGGTCGCAGGCATACTGCAGAAAGCGCTGGATGGCCTGGGCCTTGCTCTCGCCGTAGGTGTTGTGGTAGTCGATGGTACCGGCCTTGTCATGGTTCCAGGTGCCGTCGGGGAAGCGGACATAGTCGAACTGGATCTCGTTGAAGCCCATCAGCTCCACGGCCTCCAGGGCCAGATCCACCTTGTACTGCCACACCAGGCGGTTGTAGGCTGTGGGCCAGTACATCCCGCTGACCTTCAGCGGCACACCGGACAGATCGCTGATCACCTGCTCTGGGTGGTCGGCGGCCAGGTTGGGATCGTTGAAGGTGGTGATGCGGCCAATGACATAGTAGCCCGCGTCCTTCAGTTTCTTCACGCCGGCCTGGTACTCCTCCAGGGTGTTGTAGGCCCCGGCATAGGCGGAGGGGGAGTATTTCTGCATGGTGGGGGAGGCATAGCCAATGGCGCCGCCGTCCATGATGTCCACCACGAAGGCGTTGATACCGCTCTGCTGGGCCAGGGCGATGTAGGACTCCGGGTAGCAGATGGCGTCGTTGTTCAGATACAGGGCCTTCACCGTCGCCGGCATGGGGTTGTCGGCAAAGGCGGGCTTCTCATAGGGGTCGAAGTCCAGGCCTGCCGCGTCGCCGCCGCCCCAGCTGTCGCCCCGGTCGGCGTGGAGCTGATAGACAGCCTGGTCATAGGCGGCCTCCGCCTCTGCCTGGCTCAGGCGGACATACTGCGCAGGGATATAGCCGCCCTCCGCCTGATACTGGCTGACGCTGCCGTCGGCCTGCAGGCCCAGGTAGCCGGTGACGACCAGGGCCTGGCCACGCTCCACCAGCGGGCCCGTGGGCGCGCCGCCCGCATCCGTCAGGTTCTGGGCCCGGCGGACATAGACCGTATCCAGCGTTACCACGCCGGACAGTTCCTCGCTGAAGTTCTCCCGGTTCAGCCAGCCGAACACGGGCTTGCCCTTCTCGTCCTCGCCCATGGGTACCCGCAGCTGGTCGGGGTGCTCCTCCCAGGGCTCCTCCACCACATAGCTGATCTTGCTGCCGCGGATGAGGGTCTGCACTTCCTGTCCCAGCTCGTCATACAGGGCGGCGCTCTCGCCGGGAGCGGCCACATAGCCCTCTGCCAGGGTCAGGGGCTCCGGCTCCTGCCGGGTGAAATGCCACACCAGGCCCGCGATGACCACCAGGCCCAGCAGGGCCAGCAGCGCACCGGGCCAGCGGCTGCGGCGTCGTCTGCGAACGGGCTGTTCCCGCTCCCGTTCCGGCGCGGCGTATGCTTCTCTTTTTCCCATGTTGTGCTCCTATCTGTGTAAAAATTCGTTTTTCTATTATACCATGTGCGTATTCTTTTGTCAAAAAATGCGGATTGGTGCAAAAAATACGCCGGTTTTCACCCGGCGCGGCCTCCGGCGGCTTGAAATCCGGGGCAAAGTGTGCTATTCTTAACTATAATTTGGTGCAGAGCGCTTTTTTCTTAGAGAGGAGGGGCGAGAAGATGATAGACATCCACTGCCATATCCTGCCCGGGGTGGACGACGGCTCACCGGGGCTGGCGGAATCGCTGGAGATGGCCCGCATGGCCGCCGACAGCGGCGTGACGGACATCATCGCCACGCCCCACTGCAATCTGCCCGGTCAGGGGCCCAAGAACTATCGCGGCCCCCAGCTGGAGGAGAGTCTGCGGGAGCTGCAGGAGGGTATCCGCCGCCTGGGCATCCCCCTGCGGGTGCACCCGGGGGCGGAGGTGTTCTGCACGCCGGAGCTGCCGGAGCTGCTGCGGGAGCAGCGGCTGCTGACTCTGAACGGGAGCCGGTATCTGCTGACGGAGTTCTTCTTCGATGAGTCGCTGGTCTATATGGATCGGATGCTGGCGGCCATTTGGCAGCAGGGGCTCACGCCGGTGCTGGCCCATCCGGAGCGCTACGACGCCGTGCAGCAGGATCCCTACATCATCCGCCGCTGGTTTGAGAGCGGCTATCTGATCCAGATGAACAAGGGCAGTCTGTTGGGCCGCCTGGGCCACCGGGCCCAGCATTGCGCCCGCTGGCTGCTGGAGCGGGGGCTGATCCACCTGGCTGCCAGCGACGCGCACCGGCCGGATGTCCGCACGCCCCACATGAAGCTGCTGTGGGAGCAGCTGGAGGAGGACTATTCCACCGACTGCGCCCGGCTGCTGCTGGAGGAAAACCCCCGGCGTATTCTGATGAACCGGCCACCGCTGGGGCCGGGCGAGCCTATTTTATCCCAGGAGGCAACACAATGAAAGCAATACGAATTATGCAGCGGCTGCTGTTGGGCCTGTTTGTGCTGGTGCTGCTGGCCTTTGTGGGGCTGAAGGTCTACTGCGCCATTGCGGTGGATGTGACGCCGCCGGTGATCAGCTGCGACAGCGACACCCTGGCCATCAGCGTGACCGCCGGGGAGGAGGCCCTGCTGCAGGGCGTATCCGCCCGGGACGACCGGGACGGCGACCTGACGGACGAGATCATGATCAAGGGCGTGTCCACCCTGCAGGCCGACGGCAGCGCCCAGGTGACCTACATCGTCTTTGACAGCTCCAACAACATGGCCACCATGCAGCGCAGCATCCGCTATACCGACTATCAGCTGCCCCGCTTTGCCCTGTCCCAGCCCCTGGTCTACAACGTGGGCCAGACGGTGACGCTGCTGGACCGGCTGACGGCGGAGGATGTGCTGGACGGCGACATCTCCGACAGCATCCGCATCACCTCCCAGAACATCATCAATTCCCAGGCCGGGATCTACAACGTCACCGCCCAGGTGGACAGCCGGCTGGGCGAGGCGGTGGTGCTGCCGCTGAAGGTGGTAGTGACTGCCGGCGACTATCAACTGCTGCAGCTGACGGACTATCTGGTCTATCTGTCCCGGGGCAGCAGTTTTGACCCGGCGGACTACATCCTCTCCGTCACCGCGCCGGACGGCAGCGCCGTCAGCCATGACCGGGTGGAGGTGGACACCCTGCCCGACATGAGCAGCGCCGGTGTGTACAGCGTGGGCTACAGCATCACCGTTCAGGGACAGAGCTACATCGTCTATCTGACGGTGGTGGTCGAGTAAAGGAGGGACAGCCGATGGATGAAAAGCAAAAGGGCATCCAGTGGGCCCACATCGAGCCGCTGTGCGTGCTGCGGGCCCTGCTGCGGAACCTGTGGATGCCGCTGCTGATGGGTCTGACCTGCGCCATGGCCGCGTGGATCGTGCTGACCAGCTGCATCACCCCCAGCTACAGCAGCTCTTACACCTTCGCCGTGACCTCCCGCAACAGCTCCCTGTACTATTCCAATATCACCGCCGCCGCCGACGTGGCCTCCTCCTATTCCCAACTGCTGCAGAGCCGGATCATGCTCTCGGCGGTGCAGGAGACCCTGGGCGGGCCGGTGGATGCCGAGATCGGTGCCCGGCAGCTGGGCGAGACGAACCTGATCCGGGTGACGGTGACGGCCCGCTCTCCCCGCCAGGCCCTACTGGTGCTGCAGGCGGTGGAGGAGAACTACGCCGCCCTGTCGGCCCATGTATCCGCCACGGCGGTGCTGACACCGCTGAACGCGCCCAGCCTGTCCGTGTCCGCCTCCCGCAGCTATGACACCCAGCGGGTCTGTCTGCTGGCCGCAGCGGCGGGGGCCGCCGTGGTGGCTGCGGCCATCATGGCCGCCAACATCCTCAGCAGCACCGTGCAGACCCAGGAGGGGGCCCGGGCGCTGCTGGACGGGCGCATTTTGGCCAGTGTGCCCCACGAGGGGCAGAGGGGCCGCCGGCTCTCCGGCTGGCTGGAGGAGCGGCGGAGAGCCCGGCAGGGCAGCAAGGGCGGCAAGCGCCTGCGCCGGAACCTGAACATCTCCTCTCCTACCATCAGTTTTGCCTTTACCGAGTCCATCCACCGCATTGCGGAGAAGTTCCAGCATGAACACGCCAAGGGGCGCAAGGTCTTCCTGTTCTCCAGCGTGTCGGCGGCGGAGGGCAAGTCCACCCTGGCCGCCAACACGGCCATCTCCCTGGCCGCTCAGGGGCAGAAGGTGCTGTTCATCGACCTGGATCTGCGCCGCCCGGTGCAGAGCGAGATGCTGGGCCTGGCCGTGAAGCGGAAGAACGAGCTGGGCGAGCTGCTGGCCGAGTCGGCCGCGCCGGAGCGGATCCTGTCCGCGGCGGTGAAGGACGAGGCCACGGGTCTGCACTCCCTGCTGAGCACCAAGTCCTATACGGACGTCATCGAGCTGCTGGCCTCCAGTCAGCTGGCCAAGGTGGTGGAGCTGGCCCGGCAGCGCTATGATTACATCGTCATCGACTCGCCGCCCCTGGGTTTCTTCTCCGACAGTGAGCTGCTGAGCGACCTGTCCGACGCGTCGGTGCTGGTGGTGCGGCAGGACGTGGTGCCCACCCCGGAGATCAACGATGCCATCGATTCCCTGCGGGCCGGTCAGGCGGAGTTCCTGGGCTGTGTGCTCAATGACATGACCCGCCTGGGCCACGGCGGCGGAGGACGCGGCTACGGCTATGGCTATGGTTACGGCTATGGCTACGGCAAAAGACGCGATGACAAATACGGCTATGGACACAGTTCCGGCCAGAAGCAGCAGTGAGGCGCGCTATGGAGCATACGACAACGACCGCATATTCGGAACAGAACAACCGCATTGACCTGATCCTGCTGCTGCGGCGCATGGGACGGGCCCTGCGGCACCTGTGGCCCGTCTGCCTGGCACTGGTGCTGCTGTGCACCGCCGCCCTGGGTTGGCGGAGCTGGCGCAGCTATCGGCCCATGTACCGGGCGGAGGCGGTGTTCTCCGTGAGCCTGAGCTACGTGGGCAGCACCGACGTGGCCAGTTACAGCCAGTATTACAACAAGACCGCCGCCCAGCAGGTGGCGGAGACCTTCCCCTATCTCCTCTCCTCCGACCGGATGCAGGAGCTGCTGCGGCAGCGGCTGGACACCTCCTATGTCAACGGCAGCATCAGCGCCGCGGCCATCACCGGCACCAGTTTCTTCGTGCTGACCACGGTGAGCCCCGATCCGGACGATGCCTATGACATCCTGATGGCGGTGATGGAGATCTATCCCCAGATGAACCGTCAGGTCATGGGCGAGACGCAGCTGGTGGTGAACCAGGAGCCGATGCGGCCCACGGCCCCCTACAACGAGAATGACTGGACGGGCAGCGCCGTCAAGGGCGGGCTGCTGGGCCTGGTACTGTCCTTTGTCGTGTTGGTGCTGGCAGCGGCCATGCGCCGCACGGTCTCCAGCACCCGGGATGTGAAGCGGCTGGTGAACCTGACGTGCCTGGCCTCCATCCCCTATACGACGCTGAAAAAGCGCAAGAGCGGCCTGCAGCCAGGGCTGCTGATCTCCCGCCTGCAGACGGACAGCGCCTTCTGCGAGGCACACCGCCTGCTGCGGCTGAAGCTGCTGCGGCAGCTCAGGGAGGAGGACAAGGTCATCATGGTCACCAGCTCCGTGCCCTCGGAGGGCAAGAGCTCCGTGGCCGTGAACATGGCCCTGTCCCTGGCCCGGGAGGGCAAGAAGGTGCTGCTCATCGACGGCGACCTCCGTGGCCCCACGGACAAGGCTCTGCTGGGCCTGAGCAAGCCCTCGGAGGGGCTGGGCCAGTGCCTGTCCGGCAAGCTGGACCAGGTGCACTTTCTGCGCTATGAAGACAGCGCCCTCTATGTCTTTGCCAGCAGCGAGCCCATCCGCAATCCCATGCATCTGCTGCAGTACGACAAGCTGCGGGCGCTGATGGATACCCTGCGGCCCATGTTTGACTACATCGTGCTGGATACGCCGCCCTGCGCCATGATGGCCGATGCCCTGGCCCTGTGCCGCCATGTGGACGCGGTGGTCTATGTCATCCGGGAGGATCTGGCCGACACCACGCAGATTTATGACGGGATCCAGGCCCTGTCCGGGGCCGATGCCCGGCTGGTGGGCTTCGTCTTCAACGGCGCTACCGGCGTTCGGGGCACCAGCTCCGGCTATGGCTATGGCTACGGTTACGGTTACGGCTATGGCTATGGCTACGGCTATGACAGGAGCCACCGGGAGGATGGCGGCGGACGCGGCGTAGAGAAGCGGACGTAACAGATAAAACGGCCCAGCGGTGCCATGCACCGCTGGGCCGCCTACTGTCAAGCCTCGTCTCCAATGGCTGGAGCGCAACAAAATATCCAGCCCGGTTTCGGGCACTCTCACATTGACAAATAAAAGCGTGCCGCCTTATAATAGAGCATATCCGAAAGGAGTGGAGCGCTATGAACGAGATTTTTGTTATTGGCCATCACAACCCGGACACGGACTCCATCGTGTCCGCCATGTCCTATGCCGCCCTGCGCAATGCACTGGGCGACCGGAACTATGTGGCCGCCTATATGGATCACATCAGTGACCAGACCCAGCGGATGCTGGATCGCTTTGGCTTCCAGCCGCCCCGCATGGTGCAGACCGTGCGCACCCAGGTGGCAGATCTGGACTTCGACACGCCCCCGTCCCTGAACGCCACAGTGACCATGGACCGGGCTTGGCGCATCATGCGGGAGCAGCGCATCTCCGCCATCCCCGTTACCAACGAGGACGGCACGCTGTATGGCACCCTCTCCGCCGGTGACATCGCTACCTACAGCATGACCACCATCTCCAACCCCCGGGTGGACGCGCTGCCCCTGTTTAATCTCCTCAGCGTTATCGAGGGCCGGCTTCTCAACGACAGCGGCGACCTCATCGACTCCGTATCCGGCGATGTGGTCATCGCCCTGCCCCAGAGCTGCGACAACCTCCTGTTCAGCGACCCGGACAACATCGTCATCTGCGGCAACCAGCCGGACATGATCCGCCGGGCCCTGGACATCGGCGTGAACTGCCTGATCCTGTGCCAGGCGGAGGTGGAGGCCTCGCTGCTGGAAAATGCCAACGGCACCTGCATCATCTCCACCCCCATGGAGGCCAGCCGCGTGGCCCGGCTGATCTATCAGGCCAGCCCCATCTCCCGCCCCTGCCACAAGGAGCACATCGTCTGCTTCCACCTGTCCGACTATATCGACGACGTGCGCGAGGTGGTGCTCAAGAGCCGCTACCGCTGCTACCCAGTTCTGGACGAGAACGAGAAGGTCGTGGGCACCCTGTCCCGCTATCATCTGCTGCGGCCCCGGCGCAAGCAGGTGGTGCTGGTGGATCACAACGAACGGGCCCAGGCCGTGCCGGGCCTGGATCAGGCGGAGATCCTGGAGATCATCGATCACCACCGCCTGGCCGATATCCAGACCAGCCAGCCCATCCGCGTGCGCAACGAGCCCGTGGGCAGCACTGCTACCATCATCGCCGGGATGTACCAGGAGCACGGCGTGATGCCCTCACCCAACATGGCTGGGCTGATGGCCTCCGCCATTCTGGCCGACACCGTGATGTTCAAGTCCCCCACCTGCACCAAGCGGGATGTCGCCATGGCCGAACGTATGGCCCGCATCGCCGGGGTGAACCTGAAGGAGGTGGGCCGCCAGCTGTTCTCCACCGCCAGCGGCAAGTCCGTGGAGGAGCTGGTCAGCAGCGACTTCAAGGAGTTCCACATCGGTGAGCAGAACCTGGGCGTGGGCCAGGTCACCTGCCTGGACAGCATGGAGATGCTGGGGCGCAAGGAGGAGTTCCTGGCCGTTATGCGGCGTATGCAGGACGAGCGGCACTATAACATGGTGATCCTGATGCTCACCGACGTGCTGCTGGAGGGCACACAGTTGCTGTATGTGGGCAGCGACGAGGCCATTCGCAACGCCTTCTCCGCGGAGCCCAGGGACAGCGCACTGTTCCTGCCCGGCGTGATGAGCCGAAAAAAACAGGTCATCCCCATGCTTTCCGCCCTGTGGGGCTGAGAGAAAAGCAGCCGTGTATTCCACGGCTGCTTCAGCTTGTCAAAGAACCCCTGTTTTCGCAATGCGAAAACAGGGGTTCTTTGACAAGCTGGGACGGCGGGCGTAGCCCGCCGCCTTTGTTGTCATTCTCATTATTGCTCATCGATGGTAAGCTCCCGACAGCAGCCGGGGCCCAGGACGGGCTCCAGAGCCAGGCGCAGCGCCTCCAGCCGGGGCCGGGGCACGATGACCAGGGCCGTTCCGGCGAAGCCGCCGCCGTGCACCCGCACGGCGCCCTGACCGGCCAGAGCCTGGCGGCACAGGGCCAGGCACAGGGCCAACTCCTGATGTGCGGTGCTGCCACGGGGGGTGATGTTTTGTAGATACTCCCAGGAGGAGTCGCCGGAGGCGTTCACCAGGGACAGGAAGGCCTCCGTGTCCCCCCGGCGCAGGGCATCGGCCTGGGCCAGCACCCGGCGGTTCTCCCCGAAGACGTGGATGGCCCGCAGCAGGGCCCGGTCGCCCACCTGGGGCCGCAGCTGGGGCAGACTGCGGTAAAATGCTGCCTCCTCCACCTGGCGCAGGGTCTCGCAGCCGAAAAAGCGGCTGACGGCGGACAGCTCCTCCGGAATGGCAGCGTACTCCGCCGTCAGAGCAGCGTGATCCGCGCCACAGTCCACCACGCACAGGGCATAGCCGGGCAGCCGGGCGGGAATGCGCTCCACCACAGGCGCGGCGGGGTCGGCAAAATCTATCAGCGACACGCCGCCGACGCTGCTGGCCAGTTGATCCATCAGCCCGCAGGGCTTGCCGAAATAGACATTCTCCGCCCACTGGCCCATGCGGGCGATGTCCACCGGGGTCAGCGCACCGCCGGCGAACAGGGCGTTTCCCATGCGGCCCAGCAGCACCTCGAAGGCGGCGGAGCTGGAAAGACCGGAGCCCGGCAGCACGTCGGAGGTAACATGGGCCTCGAAGCCCTGCCAGGGGCAGCCCTGGCGCTGAAAGGCGGCGGCCATGCCCCGCACCAGGGCGGCGGTGCTGCCCCGCTCCTCCGGCCGGGGTGTCAGGTCTGTCAGGCGGATGATCACGGGCGCATAGCCCAGGGAGTACACCCGCACGCTGTCGCCGCCGGGCACCACCCGGGCCCGGGTGCTGCACCGGATAGCCGCAGCCAAAACACAGCCGTGCTGGTGATCGGTATGGTTGCCGCCCAGCTCCACCCGGCCCGGGGCGGAGAAATGCAGATACTCGCTCACAGCAGTGTCCTCAGCCGCTCATAGATGGCCGCCGCCAGGGCGGCGTGCCCCTGGGCCGTCAGGTGCTCATCGTCCACGGCGCTGGGGGCGGCATAGTCAGCGGCGTTCAGGAAGGCCACGCCCCGGCGCAGGGCCAGGCTGCGATAGGCCTCCCCCAGCTCCCGGGCCACCTGAACCGATTGCCGGTCGAAGTCCGGATCCTTCTCCGGCCGCCACACGTCCTCACCCAGCAGGATGGGGGCCAGCAGCAGGATGCGCTCCGGAGCCAGTAGCTGCTCCAACTGCTCCAGGCAGCGCTCCATGCCCGCCGCGATGTCGGCGGCGGAGGCCCGGTAGCGGCTCTTGCAGTCGTTGGTACCCAGCATGATGATGGCCGCATCCAGCGGGCGGTGGGTCTCCAGCAGCACGGGCAGCAGGTCAATGCCCCGGCGGCCGGGCCGCGGATCGTCAAAGACGGTGGTGCGACCGCACAGGCCCTCCTCCAGGATGCGCACGTCAGGCAGGCGCTGCTGCAGCAGACCCGTCCAGCGCTGCGCCCAGGGGTAGCGCTCCTGGGTGCCGGGGATCAGGCCCCAGGTATTGGAATCGCCAAAGGCTAACAGATGCTTCATGGCTGTCCTCCCTTATTTCCCCACGCAGAAGCGGGAGAAGATGTTCTGGATCAGGTCGTCCCGGATGCGCTTGCCGTTGAGCTCGCCCAGGGCGGCCAGGGCCGCCTCCACGTCCGTCAGCACCACATCCGGCGTCATGCCGATGCGCAGGGCGCTCCGGGCGCTGCGCACGGCGTTCAGGGCCCGGGACACGGCGTCTGCCTGGCGGGCATTGGTCAGCAGCTGGCCCGGCTGCCCCTCTGCCGCCGGGTACAGCTCCCCGATGGCCTGGCACAGGGCCTCCATCCCCTCGCCGCTGCGGGCGGAGACGGACAGCACATGGTCGAAATCGTCGGCCAGGGCTCCGATATCCAGCCGGCGTGGCAGGTCGGCCTTGTTCACCACCACGATCAGGTTGGGCACCTGACGGGCGGTCTGGATGGCCGTCTCATCGTCGGATCCCAGGGGCTGGGAGCCGTCCAGCACCAGCAGGGCAAGAGATGCCTGCCGGGCGGCGGCCACAGACCGCTCCACACCCAGGCGCTCCACGGTGTCGGCGCTGGCACGGATGCCCGCCGTGTCGCACAGGCGCAGCAACACATGGCCCAGGCGCAGCTTTTCCTCCACCGTGTCCCGGGTGGTACCCGCCACCTCCGTGACGATGGCCCGGTCATAGCCCAGCAGAGCGTTGAGCAGAGAGGACTTGCCCACGTTGGGCCGGCCCAGGAGCACCGTGGGCACCCCTTGGCGCAGAAGACGGCCCCGGGAAAAGCTGGCCAGCAGCTCCTCCAGGCGGTTCTGGGCCCGGCGCAGGGCATCCAGCAGCTCCTCCTCCGACAGGTCTCCGATGTCCTCGTCGGGATAGTCCACCACGGCATAGAAGCGGGCGGCCACAGCCATGAGACTGTCATACAGTGCGTCCACGCCCCGGCTCAGGGCCCCCTCGATCTGATCCACAGCGCAGCGGGCCGCCTGGGCGGTCTCCGCGTCGATGAGGTCGGCCACGGCCTCCGCCTGCAAAAGATCCATTCGGCCATTGAGAAAGGCCCGCTGGGTGAACTCGCCGCCCCGGGCCTGCCGGGCTCCGGCGGCGAACAGGGCGCTCAGCGCCTCGTCCAGCACCACCGGCGAGCCGTGGCACTGGAGCTCGCCGCAGTCCTCACCGGTGTAGCTGCCCGGGCCGGGGAACAACACGGCCAGGGCGCTGTCGATGACGCGGCCCTCCCCGTCCAGCACCTCGCCCAGCACCAGGCGCCGGGACGCCTGTTCGGACATGGGCCGCCCGTTTTTGGGCCGGAACACCCGGTCCAGGATGCGCCGTGTGTCCGGGCCGGACAGGCGCAGCACGCCGATGGCCGCCGGCCCCGGGGCCGTGGCGATGGCGGCAATGGTATCAGGCATATGTACTCCTCCT
>CAZUYE010000007.1:0-41484 GCA_964624925.1 uncultured Oscillospiraceae bacterium
TTGCCCACGCCGGGCTCACCGATGAGAACGGGGTTGTTCTTGGTGCGGCGGGACAGGATCTGGATCACCCGGGCGATCTCCTGCTCCCGGCCAATGACGGGATCCAGCTTGCCCTGCCGGGCCGCCTCCGTCAGATCCCGGGTGAACTCCGCCAGGGTGCTCTCCTTCTTGCCGCTCTCCCGGACGCCGGTGCTCCCCGCCGCCGCAGCGGCGGCGGGCCGGGGCGCCTCATTGAGTTTCTTCACCACGGCGCTGTACAGCTTCTTCGGGTCGATGCCCACGGTGCGCAGCACCCGCAGGGCCATGTTGCTGCCCTCCCGCAGCAGGCCCATCAGCAGATGCTCGGTGCCGATGTACCCCGCGCCGCTGCGGGCAGCCTCCGACACGGCCAGCTCGATGGCGCTCTTGGCCCTGGGTGTTAGCCCCTGAGAGGGGGCCGCGCCGGACAGACCCGTGCCCACGCTGCGCTGCAGGATGGAGCAGACCAGCTCATCCGTCAGGCCCGCCTCCTCCAACACCCGGTGGGCGATGCCCTCTTCTTCCCGCAAAAGGCCCAGCAGCAGATGCTCGCTGCCCACATAGCCGTGGCCCATTTCCTCGGCGGCCTCTTGGGCCAGCCGCAGGGACTCCTCCGCACGGGGGGTAAATTTATTTTCATTCATCATGCTTCGCACTTCCTTCCCTTAACATTCGCATTTAGGCGTATTTTTCTGCGCCTTTTCGTACCTATTATGCGCCCTGTTCGCCGCGAAAGCTGTCGCATCAGGTCTGGGGCAGGCTGTGCAGCTGATCCCGCAGCCGGGCCGCCTCCTCGAAATTCTCCGTTTCCACCGCCCGGCGCAGCTGACTTTGCAGCGCGTTGCGCTGGCGCTGACGGCTGAGCTTCTCCCGCTCCTGGCCCTGCACCAGACCGTCATCCGCCGGCTGCTGCGCCGCCTGCCGGGCCTGCTGGGTCACATCCACCGGCTCCGGGAACTCCGTCAGCAGACGGCTGCCGAAGCCACCCAGCAGGGGCTCCAGCATCCGGAAGGGCCGGGCAAAAAAGTCGTCGTTCCACAGGCTCATGGACGGGCGGCTCACCTCTCTCAGCAGCCCCGCCTGCCGGGCGCAGCTCTGGCACAGGTGGCTCTGGGTCACATGGCCGTTGATGTTGCTCTTATAGTAAAAGGTCGCTTCGTTCTTTCCGCAATGCTCACACTTCATGATAATTGCCTCCTTATCGAAAAATCAAACCAAATGAACCAATACCTGCTTGAAAATTCCCGCCCGCAGAATGTCCCTCTGCTCCTTGGGCACGGCCCGCAGCGCACTGTCGGACAGGGCCCACAAAAGGGTCTGCCCCACCTGCGCCTCCAGCGCCTGGGACTGCACCAGGTTGGAGAGGATGGCCCGGGCACTGGCCAGATCCAGGCAGTCACCCACGGAGTTGATAACGTGCATCAGCAGCGTGTGCCGGTCCATTCGCACCCGGGTGATGCGGATGTAGCCGCCGCCGCCCCGCCGGGACTCCACAATGTAGCCGTGCTCCGGGGAGAAGCGGGTGGACATAACGTAGTTGATCTGGCTGGGCACGCAGCCAAAGCGCTGGGCCAGGTCGCTGCGCTGCAGCTCCAGCACGCCGTTGGCGGCCTCCAGCTCCGACTGAATAAAGCGGGCGATGAGATCGGATGTACCCACGCCCATCACTTCCTTTCTATTTTTGACTTTGCCTTTCTTTGACCTTTGTCTGTATTATAGCACGCCGTCCAGCGAAGTCAAGAGATGTTTTTGACTTTATTTGACCTTTTGTGTAAATAAACTGTGAACGCCGGAGCGCCCACAGTCTGTCCGTAAAACACCGTATGGATTCATTTTTGCCTTTCTGATAAGGTGAAAACGTGCCGCCCGGCGGGCGGCACGTTTTACGTTGGGTTTTTCAATCAATGTACTGCGTTATTTGGCCTCCCGGGCCTTCCGGGCAGCCTCCTCCCGCTGGCGGCAGATCTCCGCCCAACTGGGGAGCTTTTGCAGCGCCGCGTCCAGCTTGTGCAGGATATCGGGGATGTCGATGCCCTGGGGACAGACCTGGGTGCACTGGCCGCAGGCCAGGCAGGCGGCGGGACGCTTATCCTCCGGCAGGGCCTCCACCCGCATACCGATGTTGAAGTGGGGGGAGAAACTGGCCTCGTTGTACATCCGGATGAACTCCGGAATGTTCAGACCCATGGGACAGCCCTCGCAGCAGTAGCGGCAGGCGGTACAGGGCACGGCGGCGTACATCCCCTGTGCCAGGGTCAGCAGCGCCTCCCGCTCCTGTTCCGTCAGCGGGTTGGGGGTTGCGAAGGTCTTCACATTGTCCTGCACCTGGGCCAGGGTGGTCATGCCGCTGAGGATCATCTGCACGCCCTCCACGCCCTGCAGGAAGCGGAAGGCCCAGGCGGCGGTGGATTCCTCCGGCCGCAGCGCCCGGAGGGTCTGCTCCTCCTGGGGAGCCAGGGCCGCCAGACGGCCGCCCCGCACCGGCTCCATGACCCAGATGGGAATCTGATAGCGGCGCAGCAGCTCGCACTTGGCCTTGGCACCCTGCATGGTCCAGTCCAGATAGTTCAGCTGGATCTGGCAGAACTCCATGTGCTGGCCGTACTGCGACAGGAAACGCTCCATCAGCTCCAGGCCGCCGTGGGAGGAGAAGCCCAGGTGCCGGATGCGGCCCAGGCGCTTCTGCTCCAGGAAATAGTCGATGATGCCCCAGCGGGGATCGGTATAGGTCTCGATGGACTTTTCGTACACATTGTGCAGCAGGTAGAAGTCGAAATACTCCACGCCGCACTTTTCCAGCTGCTCCTCGAACACCGCCGCCGGATCGTAGCTGCTGCTGATCTGATGGCCGGGGAACTTGGTGGCCAGGCAGTAGCTCTCCCGGGGGTAGGCGCTGAGCACCCGGCCCATGACCCGCTCGGACATCCCGCCGTGGTAGGGGTAGGCGGTATCATAGTAGTTGACGCCGGCCTCCATGGCGCAGCGCACCATCTCCGTTACGGCGGCCTCGTCGATATCGGTGTCCTTGCCGCCGGGCAGCAGCGGCAGACGCATGGCGCCGAAGCCCAGCAGGCTCAGCTGTTCGCCCTGGAAATCCGTGTAGATCATAGAAGCTCCTCCTCTTTTCTGTAATGTGCGTTATCCCTTACTTACCGGCCAGGGCGCGCTCCAGCCAGATGCAGCCCACGTCCATGGCGGCGTAGAGGCTGTCCTTTTCGCTCTTCTTCACCACCCGATCCCGGGACTTCAGCTCGGGATCCGTCATTTGCAGCTGAACGGACACGCGGGTGGCCACCTCCATGTCCTTCTCCTTCTTGGTCTCCAGGATCTGCAGCAGCACGATATACTTATCCGCCATGCTGCCATAGTAGATCAGGTTGTCGATGCGGCGCAGGGGGTGGTTCTTATAAACAAGGCCTTCGCCCTTCTTTTCTGCCATAGCAATACTCCTCCATCATTTAATAGTGAGAAAATTGTACCACGCGAAACCGCCCTTGTCAACCAAGGGACGTCGCTGTCACAGATACCGCTTCAAATACTGCCCCGTATAGGACTCCTCGCACTGCGCCACCGTCTCCGGCGTTCCGGCACAGTTTCCCCGTCGGGCAGGAGCCCGGCGGGGGCCCCGATTTCATTTTTCGCAGGGCCGAATGAATCGCCCCTGCGGCAAGATTTTTGCCACAGGCAAAAATGCTTGCACGCGCCATTCGGCGCGGCGTCTGCGCCGCTGTCACAGATACCGCTTCAAATACTGCCCCGTATAGGACTCCTCGCACTGCGCCACCGTCTCCGGCGTTCCGGCACAGACGAGATGGCCGCCGCCGGAGCCGCCCTCGGGGCCCAGGTCGATGAGCCAGTCGGCACACTTGATAACGTCCAGGTTGTGCTCGATGACCAGCACCGTGTTCCCGGCGTCCACCAGCCGCTGCAGCACCTCCAGCAGCTTCTTCACATCGTCGCTGTGCAGGCCCGTGGTGGGCTCGTCCAGGATGTAGAAGGTGCGGCCCGTGGCCCGGCGGGACAGCTCCGTGGCCAGCTTTACCCGCTGGGCCTCGCCGCCGGAGAGGGTGGTGGAGGACTGGCCCAGCTTCACATAGCCCAGGCCCACGTCGCAGAGGGTCTGCAGCTTCTCCGCGATCTTGGGCAGGGCGGAGAAGAAGCCCAGGGCCTCCTCCGCCGTCATGTCCAGCACGTCGGAGATGCTCTTGCCCTTGTACTTCACCTCCAGGGTCTCCCGGTTGTAGCGCTTGCCGCGGCACACCTCGCAGGGGACATAGACATCGGAGAGAAAGTGCATCTCGATCTTCAGCATACCGTCGCCGCAGCAGGCCTCGCAGCGTCCGCCCTTGGTGTTGAAGGAGAAACGCCCCGGGCCGTAGCCCCGGGCCTTTGCCTCCTGGGTGGAGGCAAAGAGGCTGCGGATCTCGTTAAAAAGCCCCGTATAGGTGGCGGGATTGGAGCGGGGGGTGCGGCCAATGGGGCTCTGGTCGATGCCCACCACCTTGTCCAGATGCGTCTCCCCCTCCAGGGCGGCGTGCTTGCCGGGCCGCACTTTCATGCGGTTCAGGTCGGCCCCCAGGCGCTTGAACAGGATCTCGTTGACCAGCGAGGACTTGCCGCTGCCGGACACGCCGGTGACGCAGGTGAAGGTGCCCAGAGGGATGGAGACATCCAGGTTTTGCAGGTTGTTCTCCTCCGCGCCCCGCACCGTCAGCCACTTGCCGCTGCCCGGGCGGCGCCGGGCGGGCACCGGAATGGACATTTTCCCGCTGAGGTACTGGCCGGTGAGGCTGTTGGGGTCTGCCATCACCTGCTCCGGCGTACCCTGGGCCATGATCTGGCCGCCGTGGGCCCCGGCGCCGGGGCCGATGTCGATGAGCCAATCGGCGGCGCGCATGGTGTCCTCGTCGTGCTCCACCACGATGAGGGTGTTGCCCAGATCCCGCAGGCGGCGCAGGGTGGCCAGCAGCTTGTCGTTGTCCCGCTGGTGCAGGCCGATGGATGGCTCATCCAGAATGTACAGCACCCCCATGAGGCTGCTGCCGATCTGGGTGGCCAGGCGGATACGCTGGCTCTCACCGCCGGACAGCGTGCCGCTGGAGCGGGACAGGGTCAGATAGCTCAAGCCCACAGACTGCAAAAAGCCCAGGCGGGAGCGGATCTCCTTGAGGATCTGGGCGGCGATGAGCTGCTGGGTCTCCGTCAGTGTCAGGGCGCTGAAAAACTCCAGCTCCCGATCCACGGACAGCTCCGTGGCCTCCATGATGGACAGCCCCCCCACCGTTACGGCCAGAGCCTCCGGCCGCAGGCGGCGGCCACGGCAGGCGGGGCAGGGGCACTGGGTCATGTACTCCTCGATCTCCCGCTTGCTGGCGTCGCTCTGGGTCTCCTGATAGCGACGCTCCAGGTTGTTGGCAATGCCCTCGAAGGGCTGGTACAGGGTGCCCCGGCCCCGGGGCTGGTCATAGTGCAGCTCCAGCTTTTCCCCGCCGGTGCCATAGAAGATCACCTGGCGCACCGCCTCCGGCAGCTGCCTGACGGGGGTCTCCAGGGAGAAGCGGTACCTCTTGGCCAGGGCCTCGAAATACATCCGGCTGATACCGTCGGAGCGGATGGAGTTCCAGCCCGGGGCCACGATGGCCCCGTCCAGGATGGACAGGCTCTCATCCGGCAAAATCAGCTGCGGGTCGGCCTTCAGCTGCATCCCCAGGCCCGTGCAGGTGGGGCAGGCGCCGAAAGGGTTGTTGAAGGAGAACATCCGGGGCGTCAGCTCCTCGATGCTGATGCCGCAGTCATCGCAGGCGTAGTTCTGGGAGAAGCGCAGATCCTGTTCCTCCCGCAGCAGGTTCACCAGCACAATGCCGCCGGAGAGATGGGAGGCTGTCTCCACCGAGTCCGTCAACCGCTGGGCCACGTCGGGCCGGACAATGAGCCGGTCCACCACGATCTCGATGCTGTGCTTCTTATTCTTCTCCAGGGGGATCTCCTCATCCAGCTCATAGTTGTTCCCGTCCACCCGCACCCGGGAATAGCCGGAGCGCCGGGCATCCTCCAGCACCTTGCTGTGCTCGCCCTTGCGGCCCCGAACCACCGGGGCCAGGACGTGGATGCGGGTGCCCTCCGGCAGGGCCAGGATCTGATCCACAATCTGGTCAATGGTCTGCTGGCGGATCTCCTTGCCGCATTGAGGGCAGTGAGGCGTGCCCACCCGGGCCCACAGCAGCCGCAGATAGTCGTAGATCTCCGTCACCGTGCCCACGGTGGAGCGGGGGTTCCTGCTGGTGGTCTTCTGGTCGATGGAGATGGCCGGGGAGAGACCGTCGATATAGTCCACATCCGGCTTGTCCATCTGGCCCAGGAACATCCGGGCGTAGCTGGACAGACTCTCCACATAGCGCCGCTGGCCCTCGGCATAAATGGTGTCGAAGGCCAGGGAGGACTTGCCCGACCCGGACAGCCCCGTCAGCACCACCAGCTTGTCCCGGGGGATGCGCACGTCGATGTTCTTCAGGTTGTTCTCCCGTGCGCCCTTGATATAAATGGAATCCTGCATAGTCACTCGTCCTTATCCGTGATAATATCCGCCGTCTTGGCCCCCAGCAGCTCCAGCAGCGCCGCCGGGTCGCACTCCACCTGGAGACCGATCTTCCCGGCGGACACCATGATCCGCTCCAGCTCCGCCGCCGTCCGGTGGAACACCGTGGGGAAGCGCTTCTTCATGCCCACCGGGGAGCAGCCCCCATGGACATAGCCCGTCAGGGGCAGCAGCTCCTTCTGGGGCAGCATGGCGATGGACTTCTCCCCCACCGCCCGGGCGGCCTTCTTCAGATCCAGGCTCTCGGCCACCGGGATGTCAAAGACATAGTAGCCGCCGCTGGCGCCCCGGGCCACCAGGGTCTTGAACACGGCGGCCGGCTCCTGTCCCAGGATACGGGCCACGGATACGCCGTCGATGGGCCCGTCGGGGTCATAGCTATGGGGAATATATGCGATCTTCTTCTGTTCCAGCGTCCGCATGACGTTGGTTTTTTCTTCCTTATTCTTTGCCATAATGTACCTCCTTATGAGCCAAGCCGCAGCAGCAGAGCCAGCAGCAGCAGATGGACGGGATAAAAGCCGTAGCACAGCAGCTGCACGGCCCTGTGATGGGGCCCCTGATGGCCCCGGTACAGCCAGATGGGCAGCAGCGCCGCCGTAGCCAGCAGTTGGATGGGCATCCAGTGCCCCCCCAGCTCTATATACGCGCTGGGCAGCAGGCGGCCATTGATGACCAGCATAGCCGCCAGCTCCACGGGCCATCTCCATTTTTTGTCCCGGCACAGGGCAAAGACCAGCACCATCAGCACGCCGCCGCCATAATAATCCACCGCCAGCCACTGCCCCAGCAGATAGCCGGGCACCGCCACGCACAGAAGCGCCAGCACCTCCGGCAGACCACGCCGCTGCAGCCACTCCGCCGCCCACAGGCAGCCCAGGGCGATGGTAAACGTCCACAGGACGTTCTGCTCCCCGGCGTTCCACAGCTGCCCGGAGAACAGCAGGTCAAAGGGCAGCTCCGACAGCAGGGCAAACAGGGCCATCCGCAGCAGATAGCGCCGCCGGTCGTGGCTGCGGGCCCAGCCCTCCGCCGCCTGAAATGCGAAGATGGGGAAAGCCAGCCGCCCGATGCCGCGCAGCCACAGCTCCATGGGAAAAAATCCCCAGCCAATATGATCCACGAGCATGGTGCCCATGGCCAGCAGCTTCAGCTCAAGGCTGCTGAGTCCCGCAGGTCTCTTTGTCGTCATTTGCTCCATGTTTCTTCTCCCCGGCCAGCAGCACCACGCCGCCCAGCACGCACACGATGCCCAGGATGATCCACAGACTCAGCCGCTCGTGGAGGATCAGCACCCCCAGCAGCGCCGCCACCACCGGCTCCACGTTGGCGATGATGGAGGCCTTGCCGCTGTCCACGCCCTCCAGGCCCTTGGTATAGAAGATATACGGCAGCACCGTGGCCACGACGACCAGGCCCGCCGCTGCCAGTGCCCCCTTGGGCACGCTCAGCACCGCCGCCAGCTCCCCGGGCCGCAGAAAGGCCAGCGAGCCGATCCCGGCGAAGACGAAAGTCCAGTAGATCATGGTGTAGCTGTCATAGTGGGCCAGGCCATAGTGGGCGAAGATGGTATAGGTGGCGTAGCAAAAGCCCGCCCCGATGCCCAGCAGGATACCCCCGGCGGAGGCGGACAGGTCGCCGCCCACCACGCCGCTGACCAGGGCGCAGCCCAGCAGGGAGATCAGCAGCGCGGCGATCTTCCGCCGGGTCAGCGGTGCCTTCCACAACAGCGCGCTCATCAGCACCACAAAGGAGGGAGCCAGATACAGCAGCGTCCCCGCCACGGCCAGAGAGCACAGCTTCTGACAGTTGAAATAGGTAAGGGCCAGGCACAGCACGCTCAGCAGGCCCGCCGCCGCGAACAGCGGCAGATGCCGCGCCCGGATGCGGAACACCTGCCTGTGGAACAGGGCGAACACCGCCGTCAGCAGCAGCAGGGACAGAAAGTTCCGGATGAACACCTGGCTCCACACACTGGCCCCGGCCTGGGCCAGCAGCCGGTTAAACAGGCCGATGAAGCCCCAGCAGGCGGCCCCCAGGATCACATAGATGTAGGATAGAGTCTTCTTCATGGGTCTCCTCACTTCTCCCCCCGCAGGGCAATGATCTGATCCCGCAGCAGGGCGGCGTATTCGAACTCCAGCATCTTGCTGGCCTCCTTCATTTCCTTCTCCAGCCGGGCGATGGTGGCCTGACGCTCCGCGTCGGTCAGCTTGCGCTGGGACGCTTTGTGTTCCTCCTCCGCCGACTGGGAGATCTCCAGCACCTTGCGCACGTCCTTGCGGATGGTCTGCGGCACGATGCCGTGGGCCTTGTTATAGGCGTCCTGCTTCTCCCGGCGGCGCTCCGTCTCATCCATGGCCGCCTTCATGGAGGGGGTGATGGTGTCGGCATAGAGGATCACCAGACCCTCCGCATTTCGGGCCGCCCGGCCAATGGTCTGGATGAGGCTGGTCTCGCTGCGCAGGAAGCCCTCCTTGTCCGCGTCCAGAATGGCCACCAGACTCACCTCCGGCAGATCCAGGCCCTCCCGCAGCAGATTGATGCCCACCAGCACGTCAAACTCCCCCAGCCGCAGATCCCGGATGATCTCCATCCGCTCAATGGCCGCGATGTCCGAGTGCATATACCGCACCCGCAGACCCAAGCCCTTCATGTGGGCGGTGAGATCCTCCGCCATGCGCTTGGTGAGGGTGGTCACCAGGGTTCGCTCGTTTTTCTCGATGCGGCGGCGCACCTCCTCCACCAGGTCGTCGATCTGGCCCTCCACGGGCCGCACCTCCACCCGGGGATCCAGCAGCCCCGTGGGGCGGATCACCTGTTCGGCGATCTGGTCGGCGTGCTGGCGCTCATACTCCCCCGGCGTGGCAGAGACGAACACCGCCTGGCGATAGCGCTCCTCAAACTCCGGGAATTTCAGGGGCCGGTTGTCGAAGGCGCAGGGCAGGCGGAAGCCGTATTCCACCAAGCTCTCCTTCCGGGCCCGGTCGCCGTTGTACATGGCCCGCACCTGGGGCAGCGTCACATGGCTCTCGTCCACAAAGAGGACGAAATCCTCCGGGAAATAGTCCAGCAGGGTGGTGGGCGGAGAGCCCGGGGCCCGGCCGGAGATGACCCGGCTGTAGTTCTCGATGCCGGTGCAGTAGCCCAGCTCCCGCATCATCTCCAGGTCGTAGCGGGTGCGCTGGTCAATGCGCTGGGCCTCGATGAGCTTGCCGTTCTCCTCGAACCAGGTCTTCCGCTCTGCCAGCTCCCGCTCGATCTCCTCCGCCGCCCGTTCCATCTTCTCCTTGGTGGTCACATAGTGGCTGGCGGGATAGATGGCCACGTGCTGCAGCACCCGCATGGCCTGCCCGGTGACGGGGTTGATCTGGCTGATCCGGTCGATCTCGTCGCCAAAGAACTCCACCCGCAGGGCGTAACCATTGGCATAGACGGGATAGATCTCCACCGTGTCCCCCCGGACGCGGAACATATTCCGCTCGAAGGCCACGTCGTTGCGCTCATAGCGGATCTCCACCAGCTTGCGCAGCAACGCGTCCCGGGGATACTCCTTCCCCTGCCGCAGGGAGATGACCATGTTGGCATAGTCGATGGGGTCGCCCAAGCCATAGATGCAGGACACGGAGGACACCACGATGACGTCCCGCCGCTCGAACAGGGCGGCGGTGGCGCTGTGGCGCAGGCGCTCGATCTCATCGTTGATGGAGGCGTCCTTCTCGATGAAGGTGTCCGTGTGGGCGATGTACGCCTCCGGCTGATAGTAGTCGTAATAGCTGACGAAGTACTCCACGGCGTTCTCCGGGAAGAAGGCCCTGAACTCCTCGCACAGCTGCGCCGCCAGGGTCTTGTTGTGGGCCAGCACCAGCGCCGGGCGCTGGAGCCGCTCGATGACCTTGGCCATAGTATAGGTCTTGCCGCTGCCGGTGACGCCCAGCAGCACCTGATCCCGCAGGCCGCTCTCGATGCCCCCGGCCAGGGTGTCGATGGCCTGGGGCTGGTCGCCGCTGGGAACATAGTCGGATACCACCTTGAACTTGGGCATACGCGCCTCCTGTGTGAAAAATACGTCTTCGTACTTTATTGTATCATCAAACATACCATCTGTAAACACATTTTTTCAAACAAATGTTCTGGATTTTTCCCAGTCCGCTTTCGACGCGCTTCCTGCCGGACGGCGGCTATAATAGAGGCCGAAGGGAGGCGGAGCAGATGACGGTGGTATACCTGGACCGGGTATTTTTGCTGAACCTGCTGGTGGACTATCTGCTGCTGTTGGCCACGGCCCGGCTGGCCGGCCGGCCGCTGCGCCGGGGACGGCTGCTGCTGTGCGCGGCGGGCGGCGGCCTGTACGCGGTGGCAGTGTTCCTGCCGGGCTGCGGCTTTCTGGCCCGGCCCCTGTGGCGTCTGGTTGCCGGAGCCGCCATGGGGCTGCTGGCCTGGCGGCGGGAGAGGCGACCCTGTCGGCTGACGGCGCTGTTCTTTCTGCTGTCCAGCGGACTGGCCGGTCTGCTGCTGGCTCTGGGCCTGGCCGCCGGCTCTCCCACGGCCCTGCTGAGCCGGGTCTATTACGCCGACGTCAGCTGGCCGTTGCTGCTGGGCGCCGCCGCCACATTCGCGCTGCTGCTGCACCTGGTGTTCCGCCAGGGCGCACGACAGGAAGGAGGAGAATTGATGGACGTTACCATATCCCTGGAGGGCCGCCGCCAGCGGCTGCGCGCCCTCCACGACACCGGGAACCGCCTGCGGGATCCCGTCAGCGGCCAGCCGGTGCTGGTGCTGGAGCAGGAGGCCCTGGACACATTGCCCCCCGAGGTCGCGGAGCTGCTGCGCCGGAACCTGCCCCCGGAGGAAACACTGGCCCGGCTGTACCGCCTGGATGGCAGCTGCCGCTTCAGTCTGCTGCCCTATTGCAGCGTCGGGGCCCCGTCGGGTCTGCTGCTGGCCGTGCGCAGCGACTATGTGAAGATCGGGCGCATCACCTACCCCCGCATTCTGCTGGCCCTGTCCCCGGGGCCTGTGGGGGATGGCCGCTACCAGGCGCTGTGGGGTGGCGCCGGAGGAAGGGAGGTGCGGCATGGGATTGCTTCGCTGGCTGAAGCGGCTGCTGAGCGGCCCGCCGGATGAGCTGATGTACATAGGCGGCAGCGACACGCTTCCGCCGCCCCTGCCCCGCAGCCAGGAGGCGGAGTGCCTCCGCCTTCTGGCCCAGGGCGACCCCCAGGCCCGCCAAACGCTGATCGAGCGGAACCTGCGCCTGGTGGTCTATATCGCCCGCCGCTTTGAGAACACGGGCATCCAGCTGGAGGATCTGATCTCCATCGGCACCATCGGCCTCATCAAGGCCATCCACACCTTCCGCCCGGACAAGAACATCAAGCTGGCCACCTACGCCTCCCGCTGCATCGAAAACGAGATCCTCATGTACCTGCGCAAGCACGCCGTCCAGCGCACGGAGGTCAGCCTGGACGAGCCGCTGCACAGCGACTGGGATGGCCGGGAGCTGCTGCTGTCGGACGTGTTGGGCACCGACGCAGACGTGGTACTGCGCCCCATCGAGGCCGATGCCGACCGCCGGGCCCTGCAGCAGGCCGTGTCGCACCTGTCCCCCCGGGAGCGGGATATCATCTCCCTGCGCTTCGGCCTGGGCGGGCGCAAGGAGCTGACCCAAAAGGAGGTCGCCCAGCGCATGGGCATCTCCCAGTCCTACATCTCCCGCCTGGAAAAACGCATCCTCTCCCGCCTGCGCCGGGAGCTCCAGCCCCACGGCTGAGTCCCGCCATTTAGCGATACGGGGTGCTAAATTTGTTTCACACTTTGAAACTTTTTGTTGACAACCTACCAAATGTTTGGTACAATCCAGGTATCAAATATGGGAGGCGAAATCATGGGTTCCTTTTCTTATCATGTGGGGCAGCGGATCAAGAAATACCGCAAGAGCCGGGGCTATACCATCGAGCAGTTCTCCTCCATGATCAACAAGAGCAAGGCCACGGTGTCCAAATATGAAAACGGCAGCATCACCATCGACGTGGAGACGCTGTATGACATCGCCCGGGCGCTGGATATCGACCTGAAGTGCTTCATCGACTACCAGCCTGCCTCCCTCCACGCGGTGCCCATGCTGCCCAAGAACTTCTATTTCAACCAGCCCCGGGCCTATATGTACTACTATGATGGCCGCGTCCGCCAGCTGGTGCGTTCGCTGCTGTGCTTCTCCCCCGCCCCCAGCAGCGACGGCATCGACGTCATGCTCTATGCCGGCGTGGAGGATTTCCACGAGCCGGATCGCTGCCAGCACCTGTTCACCGGCGTGATGAAGCCCTATGACACCATCACCCATATGCTGCTGACCAACCAGATCAACGAGGCGGAGAAGATGTATATCTGTATGCTCAACCCCATGCACAACCGCACCCCCGCCGTGGGACTGCTGTCGGGCATCGGCAGCACCCCCTTCTTCGCCCCCATCGCTTTGAAGACTCTGATCTCCAAGGAGCCTCTGGAGGAGAGCGACCGTCTGCTCTCCAGCGTAAAGCTGGATAAGGACGACTACCATCTGCTGAAGTATTACAACATGATGGTGGTCAACCGCCCCGCCTCCCTGTTCCTGCAATAAATATCGCGGCCGCAGCTGATGCTGCGGCCGTTCTTTTGTGACCGTACCGCTCCTTTCTGTCAGGGGGCTGGGCGAAAGGGCGGGCAGAATTTATATACATGGCGCACAGAATATGCAGTCGATTCCTTCAAGCCGACATCAGGGTAGCGAATAAGAGCTAATTGCAAAATAAATAATAAATTCCTCTTGCAAAAAGAAATACACAGGTGTATAATGGGTAAAAATTTGGGCCACGGCTGGGAGAAACTGGCATACACGCCCATCTTTTTCAGAACGGGCCATGCATAGAGCCTCCAATCTATGCGGCAAGTTCTGAATATTTAATCAGGAGGGATACCATGAGAAAACAAACACCTGTACAATGGCTGACGCGGCGCGTCACGGCCCTGTTCCTGGTGCTGGTATTGGCGGCTTCGCTGTGTGTGCCCGCCTTTGCAGCCGGTGGAACGCAGACCGTGCGCAGCTACGAGCAGCGGGCCAAGGAGCTGCTGCAGCAGAGCGCCGTGGTGGATCTGGACGAGAGCAAGGATCCTGACGAGGTTGTCCGTGCCATGGTGGTCACGGAGGCCCCTGCCGCCGTGGAGCAGGCCGGCACCGTGGCCTATACCAGTGCCGTGCAGCAGGCAGAAACCCAGACCCTGCGCTCTCAGCAGAGCGTGATCGCCCGGGTGCAGCGCATTACCGGCAACCCGGTCATCAACCAGTCTGCCTATCTGGTCAGTGCCTTCTCCATGGACATGACCCGTGCGCAGATGAAGCAGGTTGCGGCGCTGGAGGGCGTTGCCTCTGTCAGCGAGGTCACCACCTATCAGGCGCGGATGACCACTGCCAAGGATATGACCTCCGCCATGGAGCTGTGGAAGGCGGAGAACGGCGGCTATACCGGTGAGGGCATCGTGGTGTCCATCATCGACAGCGGCGTGAACTACACCCACCCCGATATGCAGATGCGCGAGGGCGCAGCGCTGAAGTTCACCAAGGACGAGATGAGCCAGAAGATCGCCTCCCTGGGCTATGGCGCATATTACTCCGACAAGGTGCCCTTTGGCTACAGCTATGTGGCCGAGGAGGATATCAATAACCGCAGCGTGACCCACGGCCTGCACGTGGCGGGCATCGTGGCCGCCAACGGCGACGAGAGCGCCGACGGCGTGGTGGGCATTGCCCCGGACGCCCAGGTGTTTGCCATGCAGGTGTTCGGCAGCAGCGGCTCCGGCTACAATGACGACATCATCCGCGCCGTGGAGGACTCCGTCAAGCTGGGCGCGGACATCCTGAACCTGAGCCTGGGCGGCGGCCCCGGCTTCTATGACGACGTGGACTATCTGCAGAAGGCCCTGGCCTATGCAGAGGAGAACGGCGTGCTGGTGTGCGTGGCGGCGGGCAACGAAGGCTCCGCCTCCTCCGATATGGGCATCAACAGCAATGACTGGGGCGTGGTGGATACCGGCGCGGTGTCCAGTCCCAGCACCTTCCCCGGGGCCCTGAGCGTGGCCTCCGTGGATAACGCCTATCAGCGGGGCAAGACCATCGACATCACCAGCGGCGGTGAGAGCGTATACAGCGGTCTGGTGGTCGACTTCTCCGAGGGCAAGCACTGCGACTGGTCCGCCCTGGTGGATGTGCCCGTTGTGGACATGGGCTATGGCGACCTGTTCGAGGATATCTTCCCCCTGATGTTCGGCGGCGGACTGCCGGAGGGCGACTTTGTGGCCCTGGTGCAGCGCGGCAACGACATCACCTTTGAGGACAAGATCAGCAGCGCTGCGAGCTTCGGCGGCGCGGCAGCGGTGATCGTATACAACAACGAGGCCACCGATGAGGTGCCCGGCTCCCTGTCCGCCGGCGATTCCGCCCGCTACACGGCGGTGATGGTCAGCGGCAACACCGGCGAAAAGATCAAGGAGCTGGCTCTGGCCGGCGGTACCTTCACCTTTGCCGGGCTGGACGACGCGATGGTGCCCAGCAGCACCGGCGGCTCCGTATCCAGCTTCTCCTCCTGGGGCAGCACCCCCACGCTGGACATCAAGCCCGAGATCGCGGCCCCCGGCGGCAGCATCTACTCCATCTCCTCCGGTACCGGCTATGAGGTCATGAGCGGTACCTCCATGGCCACGCCCTATGTGGCCGGCTGCTCCGCCCTGGTGCTGGAGGCCCTGCAGAAGGCCGTGGCCGCGGGCGAGCTGCAGCTGGGCGACACCAGCCTGAGCAAGTTCCTGAAGAGCAGCCTGATGAACACCGCTACCCCCATCTATGACGGCGCGGTCATCACCTCCGTGCGTCAGCAGGGCAGCGGCCTGGTGGATCCCGCCTCGGCGGCGGCCAACCGTGTCATCGCCAGCTATGAGGGCGAGGCCTCCGTGGCCCTGCGCGAGGTGGGCAGCAGCACCAGCTTCGTCATCACCCTGCGCAACTATGGCACCCAGGCGGCCAGCTACACCCTGCCTGCCTCCGTGCCCGTGTACACCGACTATACCGATCCTGCCGATGCCACCTATGGTATGCAGCTGCTCAGCGGTGCCAGCGTGAGCTTTGACCGCACCGCCGTCACCGTTCCTGCCGGAGACAGCGTGCAGGTAACGGGTACCCTGACCATCCCCGCGAGCGCGGCCCAGGATCACTATGTGGAGGCCTTCCTGACCTTCTCCGGTGATGTGTCCCTGTCCCTGCCCCTGATGGGCTTCTATGGCGACTGGTATGGCTGCCAGCGCATCGTGGATCTGCCCGCCTGGGACGAGGAGAACATCCTGACCAGCTATTACGACTACCTGCCCGTTACCACCGTGGCCGCCGGCTCCTCCTATGCGGGCTTTGACGTGGCCAACATGAGCGTGGATCCCGCGCACATCGCCTTCTCCCCCAACGGCGACCACGAATTCGACAACGTGCAGCCCATTCTGGGTGTGCTGCGCAGCGCCGAGGAGATCATCGTGGACGTGCTGGACGAGGACGGCCAGGTGGTGCGCCAGATCAACCGCGCGACCCAGGTCTCCAAGGCCCTGGGCCTGGACTCCTATGAGAGCCGCTCCGCCGGTGTGGTGCTGGCTGCCGGCTTCAGCGGTGACGGTACCTGGGACGGTACCCGCTACGATACCAAGACCGGCGAGCTGGTGCTCTGTGAGGAGGGCCAGTACACCCTGCGGGTGCGTGCCCGTATGCCTGGCAGCGAGCTGGTGGAGACCACGCTGCTGCCGGTAAAGCTGGACCTCACCGCCCCCGAGGTGAAGATCCTGGACGCCTATGTGGTGGATGAGCAGCTGTATCTGACCTACACCGCCGAGGACTACTCCGGCGTGATGAACGCCGCCGTGGTGTATGTCAACGGCCAGGAGGAGATCGAGTTCGTGCCCAGTGACGAGGCCGATTACGATGCGGAGACCGGCGTGTACAGCGTGGTGCTGCCGGTGAGCTCCTATGTGGCCGGACAGATGAACGAGATCGCCCTGACCTGCCTGGACTATGCCTACAACGGCGCCACGGACATCCTCTATACCGATCCCAGCTTTGAGAGCGACGTGGTGTTCTTCAACATCCCCAACGACGACAGCCTGTGCATCCTGCGGGACATCAGCTATCGCGCAGACTATGACTTCGACAGCAGTTCCTATGTGAACATCCGCGACTGCACGGCGCAGATCCGCGGCATCGCCAGCAGCCAGGTGACCAGCATCAGCATCAACGGCGTGGAGACCGCGCCGGATCAGCGGGGTGCCTTCCGTGTCGTGGTGCCGGTGGAGGAGCCGGGTATGCTGACGCTGCAGGTGGTGGCCAAGGACAAGGACGGCCAGGTGGTCTTCCAGGCCGAAAAGTCCGCCCTGTTCGATGTGAACAGACCCAGCGCGCTGGCCTATGTGGCCGATGAAAACGGCGAGTGGGATCTGGATATGCTGTGGACCACGGCCTTCACGTCGGATGGCTATATCTATGCCACCCGCTATAAAAAGGACGAGCTGGTGCCGCTGCGCATCCAGGCCAGTGACGAGTCCCTGCGGAGCCTGACCATCAGTTGGCTGGGCGGCGTGATGGATCAGGATCAGTTTGGCGACTGGCTGTGGGGCATGGATCCCGAGGGCCTGGAGATCCACAGCCAGGAGATCGACATGGCCGAGTTTGAGAAGACCGGCTATATCGATATGTCCTTCCCCTTCGCCTATAAGGACGCTGTGTTCGAGAGTCCGGACGGCGAGATCATTGACTACAGCGCCTACTGCCAGATCGTGCGCGTGGAGGCTGTGGACGCCACCGGCAACCGCACGCTGTTCAACGCACTGCTCTATGAGGATGAATTCAGCGAGGAATTCTACGAGGACAACGGCTATCAGGATGTCCGCGACAGCGACAACGTTATCCGCAGCAGCATCCTGGCCCTGGATCCCCTGTGGTCCGATGCGAAGACGCTGACCAGTACCACCTTCGTGCTGGATGAGTCCCAGGTGGTGGACGGCAAGCTCCACGCCGTGGCGACCCTGGATCGCGATGTCAACTTCCTGCGCTATGCCGGCGAGGACTACATCCCGGCAGAGGGCAGCCGCCAGGTGGAGCTGGATATCGCCATCCAGCCGGGCCTGAACATCGTGTATCTGCAGAACTACAGCACCCTCTTCAGCCCCAACGACTTCCGCACCACCTATAAGCTGTATCTGTACTATCTGCCGGACAGCGAGCCGCTGAGCCTGCACTTCGACGATGAGCGGATCGCGGATGGGGCCACCATCTACACCAACCAGGAGCAGTTCAAGATCTCCGGCGAGATCCTGTCCCGTTATGGCGACATCAGCCTGAAGATCAACGACGACATCCTCCGCTATCCGACCGGCGGCATCCAGATCGTGGGCGAGCCCATCCGGGATGTGTTCTCCTATGACGCGGCCCTGACCGAGGGCGTGAACAAGCTGAGCGTGAAGGTCACCGACGCCACGGAGACCGAGATCCAGGTTGACTTCACCGTGGTGCTGGATACCCAGGCCCCGGAGGCCCCGGTCATCAGCCAGGATGAGGCGGGTCTTGTGAGCATCACCTCCGATGAGGAGGACGTCACCCTGTACTACAGCTACGACGGCCAGGAGTGGATCAGCTACACCGAGCCCTTCGCACCCAAGTCCACGCCGGTGTACGCCGTGGCCGTGGATCAGGCGGGCAACCGCAGTGAGGTGGCGCAGCTGGATGTGACGGTGATCGAGAGCGCCAAGACCGGCGATGAGAGCGGGATCGGCCTGTGGCTGTGCGTGATGACCGCCGCCGCTCTGGCCATGGTGGCCGTGCTGCCCCGCAGACGGCGCAGCCGCTGAGTAATTGAGCTCTATTCGGAATAGTTCTTCCTTCTTCACAGGCAAAACGGCCCGCTTTTGCGGGCCGTTTTGCCGTGCCTGAAAAAAACCAGCCGCCCCCCGGGCGGCTGGTCAGCTTGTCAAAAAAGGGCTAAAGCCCTTTTTTGACCGGTATTTACTCCACCGTAACGCTCTTGGCCAGGTTCCGGGGCTTGTCGATGTCGCAGCCCCGCTCCAGCGCAATGTAGTACGACAGCAGCTGCAGGGGCACCACGCCCAACTGCGGCAGCAGCATCTGCTCCACATCCGGCACCGTCAGCACATAGGGCGTGCGCTCGGCCATGGCCGCCCGGTGGCTCTCGGTGGTCAGGGCCAGCACCCGGGCGCCCCGGGCCTGCACCTCCACCACGTTGCTCATGGCCTTGTCAAACAGCGGCCCGTAGGTGCTCAGGGCGATCACCGGCGTACCCTCCCGGATCAGGGAGATGGTGCCGTGCTTCAGCTCGCCGGAGGCATAGGCCTCGGAGTGGATATAGCTGATTTCCTTGAGCTTCAGGCTGCCCTCCATGGACAGGGCATAGTCCAGGTTCCGGCCGATGAAGAACACATCGTCCTCCCCGGCGAAGTCCCCGGCCAGCTGACGGATCTGCTCCGCCTGGCCCAGCACCTGCTCCAGCTTCTCCGGCAGGGCCAGCATCCCCTTCACCATGGCGGTGTAGGTCTCATAGTCCACGGTGCCCATGGCTTCGCCAAAGTACAGGCCCAGCAGGTTCAGCACCGCCATCTGGGTGCTGTAGGCCTTGGTGGTGGCCACGGCGATCTCCGGCCCGGCCCAGGTATACAGCACGTCATCGGATTCCCGGGCGATGGAGGAGCCCACCACGTTCACAATGGACAAGATCCGTGCCCCGCGCTTTTTGGCCTCCCGCAGGGCGGCCATGCTATCCAGGGTCTCGCCGGACTGGCTGATGACGATGACCAGGTCGCCCTCCCCCACGATGGGGTCGCTGTAGCGGAACTCCGAGGCCAGACACACCTCCACGCTGCGCCGCAGCATCCGCTCCAGGTTATACTTGCCCACCATGCCCACATGGTAGGACGAGCCGCAGGCCACGATGTAGATGCGCCCGATGGCGCGGATCTGCTCCGGGCTCATGTGCAGATCCTGCAAAACCACCCGCCCCCCTTGGATCCGGGCGGCAATAGCCTTGCGGATGGCGGCGGGCTGCTCCATGATCTCCTTGAGCATGAAGTGGGCATAGCCGCCCTTTTCCGCGGCGTCCACCTCCCAGTCTACATGGTGGTGCTGCTTCTCCACCGGCCGCAGCTGCCGGTCATAGACCCGGATGCCGCCGGCGGACAGGATCGCCAGCTCCCCGTCGTCCATATAGGCGATGTCCCGGGTGTGGCGGATCAGGGCCGTCACGTCGGAGGCGATGAAGTTCTCCCCCTCGCCAAAGCCCAGCAGCAGCGGCGCGTCCTTCCGGGCGGCCACCAGCCGGTCGGGATAGTCGGCGCACACGATGCCCAGGGCATAGGCCCCGTCCACCGCGTGGAGCATCCGGTTCATGGCCTCGAAAAAGTCGCCGCAGTCACTGTAGTAGTAGTCCAGCAACTGGGCCACCACCTCCGAGTCCGTCTCCGAGCGGAAGGTATAGCCCTTCGCCAGCAGTTCCTCCTTCAGGGTGATGAAGTTTTCAATAATGCCGTTGTGTACCACGGCGAACTTGCCGCTCTGGCTCAGATGGGGATGGGCGTTGGCGTCGTTGGGTTCGCCGTGAGTGGCCCAGCGGGTGTGGCCGATGCCCAGCGCGCCGGGCAGCTGCTTTCCCTCCTCCGTCAGCTGACGGAGCACCTGCAGGCGGCCCTTGGCCTTGCGCACCCGGAGCTCTCCCCCGCCGCACACGGCGATGCCCGCCGAGTCATAGCCCCGGTACTCCAGGCGCTCCAACCCGTCCAGCAGAATGGGGGCGGCCTCCTGGCGGCCCACATAACCTACGATTCCACACATATGATGATTCCTCCTGTTTCTTGGTGTAGTGGAGGACAAATACGCAGAGATTTGCCCAATGTCCGGCCGCAGGGTCTCTGTTTTGCGGTCACCCGCATATTTCCCCGCTGCGTAACGTGCCCGGACGGCACGGGAGAGCTCCCGCCGAATGCTTCGATCCTCTCTCCTCCTCGTTATCCGGCCCCGTGGCCGGCACATGGCGCTTCTGTGGGCCCTTGCCGCCCAAAGTCCTCCTTTCCTCTGCTTCTGCGTTGTTGATATTTTGCCCCCTCCCGGCACATACTGCCATCAGAGGAGGGATCACACTTGATAACCGTCTTTTTCCGCACCATCATTCTCTATCTGCTGCTGATCGTCGGCCTGCGCCTGACGGGCAAGCGGCAGCTGGGCGAGCTGGAGCCCATCGAGCTGGTGCTGACCATGCTGCTGTCGGATCTGGCGTCGGTGCCCATGCAGGATCTGGACGCGCCGCTGCTCAGCGGCGTGCTGTCCATTCTGACGCTGCTGTCCCTGTCCACCTTGCTGAGCTATTGCAGCCTGCGCAGCGGACGCTTTCGCTCCCTGATCTGCGGCGAACCGGCCCTCATCATCCGGGAGGGACAGCTGCAGCAGACCGCCATGCGCCACAACCGCCTCACGGTGGATGAGCTGCTGGAGGCCCTGCGCGGCCAGGGTGTCACCCGGCTGGAGGACGTGAAATACGCCGTGCTGGAGACCAGCGGCCAGCTGTCCGTCCTTCTGTATACCCGCTGCCAGCCCGCAACGCCCCAGCAGCTGGGCCTGGCGCCGGAGGACGAGCAGCTCCTCCCCACCCTCATCATCAACGATGGCCAGCTGCTGCGCGGCAACCTGAAAAAGCTGCATCTGGATGACGCGTGGCTTGCCGAGCAATTGCACCGGCAGGGTCTTTGCCGCCCGGCCCAGGTGTTTCTGCTGTCGGTAGATCAGCGGGGTCAGGTACTCTGCCTGCCCAAGGAGGGTCTATGAAGCGTTTTCTGTGGGTGCCCTGCCTGGTGCTGGCGGGGCTTATGGCCCTGTGTCTGCTCAATGGGGCCTATATGGGCCGCTGCGCCCGGGGCTGGGCCGCCCAGACGGAGCAGGCCTCCGGCCTGGCGCAGCAGCAGCGCTGGGACGAGGCCGCCCGGGAGCTGGATGCCCTGCGTCGTGACTGGCAGCAGCGGCAGGGCTATCTGCGCCTGGTGCTGCACCGGGACAGCGTGGACGAGGTGCACACCGCGCTGCTGCGCTGTCTGACCCTCTGCGCTCTCCGGCAGGAGGACGAGTTCTTCCTGGAGCTGTCAGAGCTGCGCAGTGATCTTTTGCAGCTGCCCGAGCTGGAGCGCCCCCTTATTTCTCGCTGAGGAGCTTGCTCAGCTCGCTCATGAAGGTGTTGATGTCCTTGAACTGGCGATACACCGAGGCGAAGCGGACATAGGCCACCTCGTCGGCCCGCTTCAGTTTATCCATGACCTTCTCCCCGATGATCTCCGTGCTGACCTCCCGCTCCAGAGAGTTCTGCAGCTCCTGCTCGATCTCGGCGGCCATGCGCTCCATGTCCGCCACCGGCACCGGCCGCTTTTCGCAGGAGCGCTGGATGCCCCGCAGCACCTTGCCCCGGTCGAAGCTCTGGCGGCTGCCATCCTTCTTGATGACGATCATGGGCAGGTTCTCAATGGTCTCATAGGTGGTAAAGCGCTTTTCGCAGGCCACGCACTCTCTCCGGCGGCGGATACTGCTGCCCACCTCCGACGGGCGGGAATCCACCACCTTGCTCTCCCGATAGCCGCAATAGGGACATCTCATGGCCTTGACCTCCTGCTGTGATTTCGATAAATTACAGTTTATTATATCACAGCTCTGCGGAAAATGGTAGACCTAAATTATATTCAGCGTGTCAAAATAGGGCTAAAGCCTTTTTTTGACAGTCTCCTAAATTTCATTTTCCGTCACCGGCACGTCCCCCTCGAAGCACAGCAGCACCCAGCGCCGCCGCTCCATGCTGCACACCCGGGCCAGGCAGAACAGCTCCGGCAGGGGGAAGGGCGCTCCTGGCGCATAGGGCAGGGCCAGGCGCCGCCGCCTCCCTGCCCGCTGGCACAGGCTTCCCGGCGGCAGGGGCAGCGGGCAGTCCTCCGCCCGGGCCGGCTGCCAGGGAGCGCTCTCCCCTGTCACCGACTCCAGCATACCGCCCTGCAGCGGCCCCAGTGGCTCCGTCAGCCGCCGGGAAAAGCGGCGGCACAGCCGCCCCTCCGTTAGAAGGCCCAGCAGCAGCGAGTCCCGCTCGCCCCGGGCCAGTACCCGCCAGAGACCCGGCGGCAGGCCGGGGCAGCCGCAGCGGAACAGGGTGTCCTCCCCCGCCGCCGTCACCTCCAGCCGGCCGGCCTCCCGGCCATTCAGCCAAAGCGGATAGTCCACAGGCTCCCCCCTTTCAATCAAACCGCCTGCGCAAGTGTATGCGCAGGCGGCCCATTTTTTGCTTGTTTGGCGCTGCATTTGCCGCAGCTTTTGTGTCAAAAGGCGCAGATTTATAAGCGCAAATACGCATCTCCGCCGTATTTTTCCGCACTGTCCGGGGCCGGGGTGGCCTATGTAGCCGCTCCGGCCGACCGACTCACACCCACTTGCTGCGGGGCAGACCGAAGCTCACCGCAATGGCCTCGTCCACCCGCTGCATCACCGCGCCGTCCACCCGACCCATCCGCTCCCGCAGACGGCGCTTATCCAGTGTGCGGATCTGCTCCAGCAGGATCACGGAATCCCGGGGCAGGCCGCACAGCCGGGCCGCCACCTCGATGTGGGTGGGCAGCTTGGCCTTGCCCAGCTGAGAGGTGATGGCCGCCGCGATGACCGTGGGGCTGTGGCGGTTGCCGGTGTCGTTCTGGACGATCAGCACCGGACGCACGCCCCCCTGCTCGCTGCCCACCACCGGGCTGAGGTCGGCATAATAGATCTCGCCGCGCTTGACATTCGTATCCACAAAGGTTCACACTCCGCCGGAAGAAGTACCCGCCCAGGCGGCGGGTCACTTTCATTCTCCCACGCAGCCGGGGAAATTATACCCCGGTGTCCGCCCCGTTTTATTCTATGCCAATGGGGCGTTGGCGGCCCATCAAAAACGCAGCAGCAGCTCCCGGCCCGCGATCTGGCCATTTTGCAGATAGACCCGGGGCACCCGCTTGCTGACGGCGCAGGTGAGCTCATAGGGGATGGTGCCGGCCTGGGCGGCCAGCTGCTCCACCGGGTTCCGGGGGCCGAAGATCTCCACCTCGTCCCCCACCTCCACGCCGGGCAGCTCCGTCAGGTCGATCATGGCCATATCCATGCAGACACGGCCCCGCTGGGGGGCGGGCCCCTTGTCCGTCATCAGGCTGCAGCGGTCGGAGAGGCAGCGGAGGAAACCATCGGCATAGCCATAGGGCACCACGCCCATGCGGGTGGTGCGCGGGGTGGTAAAGAGGCGGCCATAGCTGACGGAGGTGCCGGGGGCATAGGTCTTGGTGGTGCTGATGGTGGTCTTCAGTGTCATCACGGGCCGCAGGCCCAGGGCCGGGGCAAAGTCGCCATAGCCATAGAGCAGCAGACCGGGCCGCACCATATCCAGATGCATCTCCGGATACTGGGCCGTGGCCCCGGTGTTGGCGCAGTGGCGCAGGGGGAAGCGGCAGCCGCGCTGCTGCTCCACCGCCTCCACCACCCGGCAGAACAGGTCGAACTGGCGGCGGGTATAGGCCACACTGTCCGCGTCCGGCTCATCCGCCACGGCGAAGTGGGTGAAGATGCCCTCGGCCTCCAGGCCCGGCAGGGCGCAGGCCTCACAGATGCCGTCCACACCGCCGCCGAAGTGCACACCATCGCAGAGGTAGCCCAGGCGGGACATACCGGTGTCCACCTTGATGTGGATCTTCAGCGTGCCGCCACAGGCCACGGCCTCCCGGCTGTATTCCAGGGCCTTGGCCTTGCAGGTGACGGCCTGGGTGATGCCCAGGCGGATCAACTGGGGCACCTGCTCCCGGGGGGTGTGGCCCAGGATCAGAATGGGCAGGGCGACGCCGTTGGCCCGCAGCTCCGTGGCCTCGTCGCTGCTGGACACGGCCAGATAGTCCGCCCCCAACTGCTGCAGCATCCGGGAGACCTCCACGGCCCCGTGACCATAGGCATCGGCCTTCACCACCCCAAGAAAGCGCACACCGGGGCCGATGTGCCGCCGGAGGGCGTGATAATTATGCGCCAGGGCGTCCAGATCGATCTCCGCCCAGGTTCTTCGCAGTGTAGATTCCATGGTAATTGCCTCACTTATGATGATGTAAAGGACAGGAGCCTTGCCGACAGCAGCAGGCGGCCATCCTGGGAAAACTCGGCATAGACGGGCAGGGCATCCGCCCGGCGCAGCCAGACGGTGCACAGGAGCTTGCCGCCGGAGGGAGCGCTGTTATCCAGTGCCAGGCGCAGACAGTCCTCCCCGTCCAGGCTCTCCCGGCCCGCCTCCAGCAGATAGCCCTCTGCCAGAGCCCGCAGCAGCCAGGGCAGCGCGTTGGCGGGGACGATATCCCGCAGGCTGCCGGCGGAGAGGGACAGACCCTCATAGGAGACGGTGAGCTCCTGGCCGCTGACGCTGGCCGTCAGGCCCGCGAGGCTCTCCGGCGCAGTGATGGTGGTGGAGGCTCCCTGCTCCCGCTCCCAGGTGCAGCGGACGGTGAAGCTGCGGCGCTCCGTCTCCAGGTGGCAGCACAGCTCCGCCTCCAGTTCGGCGCTCTGCAGCGTCCGGTAGGGCGCCAGAAGGGACTCGGCCTCGCCGCTGCCTCCGGCACAGCCGCTCAGCAGCAGCACCAGCAGCAGAGGCCACAGGATATAGCGTTTCATCAGCCTGTCAAAAAAGGCTTTTTGACGGGCTGATGCAGATTTCCAGAACTTTTTCGAAGTGCTGGAAATCTGATGATTGCAAACGAAAGACACCCCTGACGGGTTTCTTTCGTAACTATCTTCCTCTCCGAAATCGAGGCGTTTTCTGGCTTTTCGACAGTCTCGTTTCATAGATCCTTCCTTTCCGGAAGGCTTTCCGATCCCGGGGTGTGATTTATATGTGTTTGTTGAGATAGCGCAGCCGTGGGCCGGGTGGAGACCTTACGGCTCCGTGACCTCCCGCAGGGCGTCGGGGATCCGCGCCAGCAGATCCGTGGGCGTCATGCCCCAGAGGCCCACGTCGCGGGCGGCCAGATCGCCGGCGCGGCCATGGAGCCACACCGCCGCGCAGCAGGCGCTCATGGGCTCCATGCCCAGGCCCAGCAGAGCCAGCACCATACCCGCCAGCACGTCGCCGCTGCCGCCCTTGGCCATGCCGCAGTTGCCGGTGGTACTCACCCGGAGCCGTCCGTCCGGGGCGGCAATGACGGTGCAGGGGCCCTTGAGGACGAGGTACACACCGTGCTCCACGGCAAAGGCGGCGGCCGACTTCTCCCGGCCACAGCTCAGGTCGCCGCCTACGCGGCAAAACTCCCCCTCGTGGGGCGTGAGCACCGTTATCCGCCCCCGGCGCACGGCCAGCTCATCCAGATGGCCCGCCAGGGCGTTGATGCCGTCGGCATCCAGCACCAGGGTTTGGGGCAGGTGCAGCAGGCGGCGGATCAGGGCATCGCAGCCGGGACTGCGGCCCAGGCCGCAGCCCACCAGCACCGCGCTGCAATCCGCTGCCCGCAGGCGCAGCGGCTCCTCCGCCGCTGGGGACAGGCGGCCATCCTCCGCGGGCAGGGGAAAGGGCATGGCCTCGTCGCTTTTTACCGCCGCCACGGGCCACAGGGGCTCCGGCACGCCCAGATACACCAGACCCGCGCCGCTGCGTACGGCGGCACGGCTGGCCAGGATCGGCGCACCGGAATAGCCCACGCTGCCGCAGACGCACAGCAGCTTGCCGAAGGTACCCTTGTGGCCCAGGGGGTTCCGGCGGGGCAGGGCTGCGCGAACCCATTCCGCTGTAATTCGTTCCATGATCTCACCTCCATAGCTTACCATACGCCGGAGCAGGACAAATATGCATCCGGCACAATCTGTCAAAGCAGCGTTACACCAGCTTTTCGAAGTAATAGAAGGTCTCGTCCTCACCGGCGGGGCGCATACAGGAGGAGAGCATCCGGCAGGAGGCCCGGTTCTCCTTGTAACACTTGGCCTTCACCCGGGTCAGGGACAGAGAGAACAGTGCCCACTCCGCCGCGGCGGTGAAGGCCTCGGTGCCGTAGCCCTGCCCGGCATAAGCCGGGTCGATGCGGCAGCCCAACTCCGCGCCGCCCTTCCAATCGAAGCGGTAGAGCACCACCTCACCGATCAGGTGGCCATCCAGGCGGACGGCGAAGTTCACCGCACGGCGGGCGGCAAAGTCCCGGCGGGCCACGGCGAGGAAGTAGTCCTCCGTCAGCTCGCCCTTGAGATCCTGGCGGTAGTCATAGCCCCACCAGCGGTTGCGTGCATCGTCCAGGCAGAGGGCGTTGTAGGCGGCCTCGTCCCGATCCTCCAGGGGGGTCAGGCGCAGGCGGGCCGTGGGAATGGTGGGCACCTCACGCAGACGATCCAGCTCGCAGCGGGCCTCCAGCCGCAGCTTCCCGGCCAGCTCCGCCGGCAGGTATTGCAGCTTGGAGGTGCGCAGGCCCCGGTCGCCGGCGTCGTCCTCCCGGTTGATCCAGCGACAGCCGGTGCCATAGTGGGCGGCGAAGCTCTGGACAATGGTGGGGTAGGCGCCTGGGTGGGAGTACAGGGCCTTTTCCACGTGGATGATGAGGGTCTCGCCGCAGCGCTCGGCCAGGCTCAGGGCCACCAGTCGGCCATCCACCTCCAGGCCGCCGCCCAGCAGCCAGCCCTCCGGCAGCAGACGGGCCAGGGCCTTGGCATAGGCCAGCTCCCGCTTGGCGTTGAAGCCGGTCTTCTGGAACTCGGACTCGTAGTCCTCCCAGAAGGCCTCGATCAGGGGCATATCCTCCCCGCTCAGGGGAACGAAGCGGGCCTGGGGGTAGATCTTGCGGAACTTGTTGATGTGGTTGCGCTGGCCGCTGTAGCGCCGGCCGGCGAAGGCGGCCAAATCCTCGGCGTGGTAGAGATAATCCTTCCAGTTGCGCTCGCTGCTGACCTGCAGATAGGGCCAGCGCAGCAGCAGACGGGGGGCCTGCTGCTGCGGCACCACGGAGATGACCAGGGGGGTGTCCGTGTCGGTGCAGTAGTCCTCGATGGCGGTGAGGGCCGCGTCGATGTCGCCGCCCTCCGGGGCGGGGACGGGGAAGTCGAAGGCCCACTGGCCGTCGATGCGGTTGCGGATGACGAGGCAGCCCGCCACTTCGGTAAAGGCCGGGCGCAGGTACAGACTCCACATGAGCTTGGTGCCGGCGGAATACTCACACAGGCGGTAGTCACAGCCGCCGTAATAGCGGCGCAGCAGAGTGTGATGCTCCAGAGTGATGGGGGTGAAGGTCAACATATGATCGACTCCTATCTCAGTTGTTCGATGATCTCGCGGGCCTCGGTGATGAAGCGGCGGGCGGCGGGGCGCAGTTCCTTGCGGTCGCGCACGGCGATGCCCAGCTCCCGGAAGGCCGGCGGATCCATGGGAACGGCCTGCACCGCGTCGCGGCGGCCACGCAGCACCAACTCGGACAGAACGCTGACGCCCAGGCCGTGCTCCACCATGGAGATGATGACGCTGTCGGACACCTGGGTGGTGCGGATCAGCGGCGTGACGCCGCTGCGGTTCAGGGCCCGGAGGATGTCCAGGTGAAAGCCCATGGAGGGCATCAGAAACTCCTGGCCCTCGAAATCCGTCACCGGGAAGCTGCTGCGGCCATGGAGGTCGTAGTCCGGGGGCAGGATGGCCAGCAGCGGATCATCGGACAGGTGCACCCAGTCCATGGTGATGCCCTCCTGGCGGCTGGCAAAGCACATATCCGCCTTGTCCTCCCGCACCCAGCGGTACACCTCCTCCACGCTGCCCATCTGGATATCCACGCCCAGATCCGGGTGGGCCCGGCGGAACTGCTGGATAACCTCCGGCAGCCAGTGCATGGCCACGCTGGAATAGGCCGCCACGCGGATGGTCTCCTCCTTGTGGGTGTTGATGAGGCCGATCTCCCGCTCCAAGGTTTGGGAGACGGTCAGCAGCTCACGGATCAGGGGGAAGATCCGCTCCCCCGCCGCCGTCAGGTGTACGCCGCCGCGCCCCCGCACCAGCACGGGAAAGCCAATGTCCCGCTCCAGACTGTTCATCATGTGGGTCATGCCGGACTGGGTATAGCCCAGCACCTCCGCCGCCCGGGTGAAGCTGCCATATTGCACCGCCGCCGCCAGGGCCTCCAGTTTCTTTGTGTCCATGGTTCCCTCCATGCATGACATGGTTTAATAGTATGTGTATTATACAGCAGCTTTTTTTGCATGGCAAGTGGGTGTGCTGTACTATTTTGCCCAATCTTTCGGGGTGCAGCCGGGACTTTCTGGTGAAGGTGTATGATAGCATGACATTCCGTAATACTTGGATGAAAATTTGTCGCTTTACAAATTTTTTCTCACGGTGTAAGGTAAACACAGTCATTCCGAATGACATGAATTGCTTTTCCTTTCTATCCTCAAAGCAACAGCAGCCGCACGACCGTGCGGCTGCTGTTGCTTTGGCTGGCACAATAGGCGTATGTGTCGAAAATCTTTTTTGACAGACTGACCGGCCTGTCCCAAGGAACAGGCCGGTCACGGTGTATCAAAGTGTGTTTACTTATTCAATGGAGATGATGTAGTAGTACACCGGCTGGCCGCCGCTGAACACGGACACCTCCAGATCGGGGCTGATGTCGCCGAAGATCTTCTCCGTCTGGCAGGCCTCCTCCGCCGTGACGCCCTCGCCATAGAACACGGTGACAAATTCCGCGCTCTTCTCCTGGGCCAACTGGGCCAGCTGCTCCAGCAGCGGCTGGATCTCACGGGCGGTGCCCAGAAGCTTGCCGTCCACCAGGGCCAGATAGTCCCCGGCGCTGATGGCGAAGCCGTCGAAATCGGAGTTCCGGGCGGCGTAGGTCAGCTGGGCAGTGGTGACGGTGGAAGCGGCCTGGGTCATGGTCTCCAGGATCATCTGGGGATTCTCCTCCTCGGGATCCACGTTCATCATGGCGGTGATACCTTGGGGCACGGTGGTGGTGGGCACCACGATGACCTCTTTTTCCGTCAGGCCCACGCACTGCTGAGCGGCCATGATGATGTTCTTGTTGTTGGGCAGGACGAACACCACCTCGCTGGGGGTGCGGTTGATCTCCTGCAGGATGGCCTGGGTGGAGGGGTTCATGGTCTGGCCGCCGGAGACGATGCGATCCACGCCCAGATCACGGAAGGTGGCCTCCAGACCCTCGCCAGCGCAGACGGCCAGGTAGCCGAAGCGCTTTTCCGGCGCGGCGATGCCGCCGCTCTCCAGCTCCGCCTCCACGGCGTCCAGATCGTCGGTGCTCTGGGCCTGCTTGCCGGCGGCCAGCTCCTCGGCCTGGGTGCGCATATTCTCGATCTTGGCCAGCTCCAGGGTGCCGTATTTCTGGGCCTGGGTCAGAGCCTCGCCGGGGATGTCCGTGTGGACATGAACCTTGAAGGCCTCGTCGTCCTCGCCGATGACCAGGCTGTCACCGATGCCGTCCAGATAGGCCCGGAAGGGCTCGATAGAGACACCCTCCTTCTTGCGAACGATGAACACGGTGTCATAGGTGAAGGTGATGTCCTCCAGGGTCAGGGCGCCGAAATCCGCCTTCTCCTGGGCGCCGTCGCCGTCCTCCGCCTGGGGCGGCTCCTCGCCCCGCAGGCAGCGCAGCATACCCTCCAGGATGATGAGGTAGCCCTTGCCGCCGGCGTCCACCACACCGGCTTTTTTCAGCACCGGGTTCATGTCGACGGTCTGGGCCAGAGTCTCGTAGCCCGCGGCAATAGCCTGCTCCAGCACATATTCGGCGCTGGGATTCTCCAACGCGGCCTCCGCGGCCCGGTCGGCGGCCAGGCGGGACACGGTGAGCACCGTGCCCTCGGCAGGCTTCATCACCGCGCCATAGGCAGTGGTAACGCCCTCGGTCAGGGCGGCGGCCAGCTGCACGCCGTCCATCTCCTCCAGGCCCTTCAGGGACTTGGACATACCCCGGAACAGCAGGGACAGGATAACGCCGGAGTTGCCCCGGGCACCCCGCAGCAGCGCACCAGCGGTGATCCTGGCAGCCTCGTCAACGGTGGCAGGCTCCGTTTTGCGCAGCTCCGTCACGGCGGTTTGGATGGTGAGGCTCATGTTGGTGCCGGTGTCGCCGTCGGGCACCGGGAATACGTTCAGGTCGTTGATGGCCTGCTTCTGCTGGGCCACGCAGGCAGCGCCGAAGAGCAGCATCTGCTTGAAGGCACTGCCAGTGATTCTATCTGTCATTGTCTCTTTTCTCCTTTGCGGCGCTTACACAGTGATCGAGTCCACGCATACGTTGACCTCGCGGACCTCCACGCCGGTGTTTTTGGTGACCACATACTTGACCTCGCTCATGATGGAGCGGCAGACCGTGGCGATGTTGACGCCGTTTTCCACGACGATGTGCAGCTCGATGGACACTGTACCGTCCTCGTTATAGGTGACCTTGACGCCCTTGCTCATGGCCTCCCGCCGCAGCAGGTGAACCAGGCCGTCGGTCATGCTGCGATAGGCCATGCCCTTGACGCCGAAGCAGTTGGTAGCGGCCGCGCCGGTGATGGTGGTGAATACAGCACTGCTGATGGCGATCTCGCCCTGGCCGGTTTGAACCTTAATCATAGCTAACTTCCTTTCTATAGACTGCCGCCGCAGCGGCAAAAGCGCAAAATAAGCACATAATATATTACATTATATACTATACTTCCGTCAATAACAAGATAAAATATTTTGAACGATTGTGACCCGGGATTTAATACTTTTTTAATAATTGCGTATGAACTTTTGTAACAAAGCTTTCGTATCCTATACTTGCAAGAGACAAAACTTTTTTCATTCATCTTCCTGCCATATCGGGCGGAGAACCGACAGCCGGTTCTCCGCCTTATGGTTTTTTCCGGGAGGGTGATTTTTTTTGAAAATTAACAAAACAGAAACGTTTTGCAAATCCTCCGCAAACATGGCGGCGCTATAATGGCCTCACAAACAGCGAAGCAGAACACGAAAAGGAGGCTGCTGTATATGAAAAAGCTGGATCCCTGCGTTCAGAAGATCGCCCGGGGTGTGAAGGACGCCTATCAAAAGATCGAGGACGGCGTGGTGAGCGGCTACCGCCGGGTGGAGGCCGGCGCGGTGGAGGGCTTTGAGCGGGTGACAGACCGCTGCGTGGAGACGCTCTTTGCCCGGGAGGACGAGAGCGCAGCAGAGGCCCGGGAGCGGCTGGCCGCTATGCAGAACGAAAGGAGCAACAAGGAATGAATCAGAAGGATCAGAATTATCAGGTGCGGAGCATCCGCAGCCAGTATGTGGAGCGGGAGACCGGCGCTCTGGAGGAGCTGAAGGCCCTGGACAAGCGGGTCAAGCGCCCGGCAGCCGTGTTCACCTGGAGCTTCGGCACCGTGGCGGCCCTTGTCCTGGGCGCTGGCATGAGCCTCATCATGACGGGCCTGGGCGACGCCCTGGGCCTGGCAGACAGTATGGTGCCGGGGCTGGCGACGGGCCTGGTGGGCCTGGCCATGGCCGTGGTGAACTACCCCATCTATTGCCGGATCCTGCAGGCCCGGCGGAAGAAGTTCGCCCCGGAGATCCTGGCCCTCAGCGACACGCTGCTGGAGGGTTGAGAGCAGCTTGCATCTTGCCAAAGTCGGCGCCATGGTCTATAATAGAGTAAAATCTATCAGAAAGAGAGAGATTCTATGCTCTATTCATTGATCCTGGGCGCTGTCATCGGCTGGCTTGCCAGCAAGATCATGGGCAGCCGGGGCGGGCTGCTGCGCAACCTGATCCTGGGCGTGGTGGGCTCCGCCGTGGGCAACTGGCTGGCGGGCCTGCTGGGTATCGCCGCCACCGGCTCCATCGGGGCCATCCTCATCGGCCTGGGCGGTGCCTGCCTGGTGATCCTGCTGGCCCGCTGGCTGTTCCACTGAGGAGGTGCGCCATGCCCAGAATACACGAGAGCGCCTATGTGGCGGAGACTGCCACGGTACGCGGCCATGTAACGGTGGAGGCGGAGGCCAGCATCTACTTCGGCGCGGTGCTGCGGGCGGAGACGGATCCCATCACCATCGGCCCCGGCACCAATATCCAGGATAACTGCGTCGTCCACGCGGATCCCGGCTTCCCCACGGTGGTGGGCCGGGACTGCACCATCGGCCACGGGGCCATTCTCCACGGCTGCACCGTGGGGGATAACAGCCTGGTGGGCATGGGGGCCATCGTGCTCAACGGGGCCGTCATCGGCCGCAACTGCCTCATCGCCGCCGGGGCCCTGGTGACCCAGGGGACGGTGGTGCCGGATAACTCCATGGTTATGGGCAGCCCCGGCAAGGTGCGCCGGGCGCTGACGGAAGATGAGATCGCTCACAACGCCGCCTCCGCCGCCTATTACCGGGAGGAGTCCCTGCTCTATAAAAGCGGCGAGCTGTAAGTAAAATGCCGCCCTGCGCCGCATTCAGACCATATAAAACCGCCGCCGGTGATCCGGCGGCGGTTTTATGAGACTGTCAAAGAACTCGGAGACGCTTCGATTACGGAAAGGAAGATAGTTACGAAAGAAACCCATCAGGGGTGTCTTTCGTTTTCAATCACCGGATTTTCCGAACTTTTTCGAAGTTTGGAAAATCCGCAGCAGCCCGGCAAAAAGCCTTTTTTGACGGGCTGCTAAAACCGCCGCCGGTGATCCGGCGGCGGTTTTATTATATGCACATATTTTAGGGCAGGTACTTCATCGGATCCACCAGCACGCCGTTCTTCTGCATACCGAAGTGGCAGTGGGAACCGCTGCTGATGCCGGTGGAGCCCATGCGGGCGATCTGCTGGCCCTTGTACACATGGGCGCCCACGGATACCAGCAGGGAGCTGTTGTGGCCATAGGTGGTGACAAAGCCGTTGCCGTGGTCGATCTTCACGCAGTAGCCCAGACCGCCGTACCAGCCGGACAGGATCACCGTGCCGCCGTCGGCCGCATAGATGGGAGTGCCATAGCTGTTGGCGATGTCGATGGCCTGGTGATAGGAGGAGGCGCCGGGCACGCTGGGATCACGATAGCCAAAGTAGGAGGTGATGACACCGTAGCAGGGCCAGCGGAAGTGGCCGGTGGGCAGCCAGCTGGGCCGCGGCTTGGTACCCCGGGCCTGCAGCTCCGTCACGGGATCCAGCAGCGTCACGGAGGCCACATACTCCCGGTCGGTCTCCTCGCCGTTGATGAAGGTCACGTTGGCGATGACGTCCGCCTTGCCATATACGCCCTTGGACAGCACCTTGGTGTCGCCCTGGTACATATTGGGGTCATCCTGATAGCTGATGTCATAAGGTACGTTTTGCAGGTAGCTCTGCCGCTCCACGTCCACCACCGTCAGATAGGGCACGGCGTTGGAGATGGTCAGCACGTCGCCGGCGTGGAGCACCGCGATGTCATAGCCGGGGTTCAGATCCAGCAGCTCCTTGTTGCTCATGCCGTATTCGCTGGCAATGGAAGACCACACGTCGCCGGGCTTCACGGTATAGGTCACGGCCCCCGACTTGGTAGCGTTGAGCATCTCCGCAATGTAGCCCAGGTTGGAGATCAGGGAGCTGTCCACATAGCCCTCGCGGACCTCCACATCCTCCACAAAGTAACAATCCACGGTGTTATTGGTGATATAGCCCACCTTCAGCTGCTCCAGCAGCTGCTCGATGGCGCCGGGGAAGGTGGTGGCCGCCACGGCCTCCCCCTCCACATACAGGGTGTAGCCGTATTCCACCAGGCCCAGCTCCTCGGTGAGGTTTTCCGTCAGCTCCTGGCTGCTCTCCACGTCCCGGCGGGCCACGATGTGGGTGCTGGTGCTCAGCAGACTGCTGTCCAGGCTATAGCTCTCGTCGCCCAGGGTGTCGCGGGTGATCTCCTCCACCTGGGCCACGGCCTGCTGCACCGTGTGGCCGGAGCCCACCGTGCCCAGTTCGATGCCGTTATAGCGCGCCGTGGTGCCGATGGTATAGACCGACAGGCCCACGACCAGAGCGGCCAGGGCCGCCGTGCTGCCCAGGAACACCACCGGATGCAGCCGCAGGTGCTCCAGCCAGCCGGTCACGCTGCCGCTGCGGCGGATGGAATGGCGGCGGCGCAGTGCAAAGCGCTCCTTCAGTCCCGCACTCAGCCGGGGCAGGCTCCCCCAGGCCAGCAGCAGCAGCTGCGCCAGGGGATTGTCCGACTCCGGGAACTCCCGGCGCTTCTTCTGCTGCACCAGCTGCCGCAGCTTGCCCCAGGCCCGCTTCAGCGGGGCGATGACATGGCGCTTGGTCAGCGTTTGCAGATCCAGGTCAAACCAGTCCGGATGCTCCTGGGTGTACCAAATCCAGTCCTTCAGATTTTGCAGCCAGCGCTGCCATATGTTCTGCCGCTGAGACGGCGTGATATTTGTCTTATTATGTTCAAGTTCTTGTTTCATAAAAAACGGCGTCCTCTAAAAAGTTACAAATTCGTTACAAAAATATATGATACAGATTTTTCCCCCTTCCGTCAAGTCTTTTCGCGGGATTTGACAGGGAAATTATGACAATTCTGTGAATTTTTCGCGTGTAAGGCTCCATTTTCCCCGCTCCGCAGCCCCGGCGGCTCCGTGTGGTTCCTCCATTCTGAGCAAGCGAAAAGGGCGGATGAACGCAAGGTTCATCCACCCTTGTTTGCATTTTGTAGCTTCCCCTGTTATCTCTCATGCCTCATTCTGACATCTGCCGATTCAGTTCGTCCGGCATCCGTTCGGACAGGGTGACTCTATTCATCCTTCTTACGCTTGAAGTTCAACGCGGCAACCAGGCAGCCAAATGCGCCGACCCACAGCAGCGCGGCATATATCCACTGCTGCATAAAAGCAAAAATGCCGCCGGCCAGCAGCATCAGCACGGCAGCTGCCAGCAACAGGCGTACCGTGATCTGTTTATTCATGTTCATCGCCTTTCTTGAAACTATGGTTCTGTAACGTACATTTTATTATAAAGCGTTTTTCTGCCTTTGTCAACCGATGATAGATGGCCCGCTGGGACAGGAGCAGCTCCTCTTTTTTCTTGCACCACATTGGCTGTTGTGTTATACTATAAGGTAACAAATTGGGTTTTTGTGCCCTGCTGCACCCTGTGTCAGTCAGAAAGAGAGCTATCATGACTACCAAAGATTACCAGACCCGCAGTCCCCTGCGCATTTTCCTGTCCTATTTCCGCCCCCACCGGGGGCTCTTCGCCCTGGATATCAGCTGTGCCCTGCTGATCGCCGCCATTGACCTGGCCTTCCCTCTGATCTCCCGCACCGCCATGTACCAGTGGCTTCCGGAGCAGAAATACACCGTCTTCTTCGTGGTCATGGCCGCGGTGGTGGCGGCCTTCGCCCTGCGGGCGGGGCTGTACTTCGTGGTGTGCTACTGGGGCCACACCTTCGGCATCCGGGTGGAGGCGGATATCCGCCGGGATCTGTTCCGCCATATGCAGACCCTGGGCTTCGACTTTTACGACAAAAACCGCACCGGCCAGCTAATGAGCCGCCTGACCACCGACCTCTTTGAGCTGACGGAGCTGGCCCACCACGGGCCGGAAGATCTGTTCATCTCCCTGGTCACCATCTGTGGCGCGCTGACGGTGATGTTCTCCATCCAGTGGCGTCTGGCGCTGGTGGTCTGCTGCATCCTGCCCATCTTTTTGCTGGTGGTCATGTATCGCCGCCGCCAGATGTCCCAGGCTTCCCGGGCCGCCAAGCAGAAGACCGGCGCCATCAACGCCGAGATCGAGTCCAGCCTCTCCGGCGTGCGCACCACCATGGCCTTTGCCAACGAGGATCGCCAGAGCGACCGCTTCGACGCCGCCAACGAGGTGTTCAAGACCTCCAAGCGCAATTTCCACAAGGAGATGGGCTTCTTCACCGCCAGCATGGAGTTCTTCCTGAGCCTCCTGTCCGTGGCGGTCATCGCCGTGGGCGGCTGGCTCATCATGAAGGAGCGGATGAACTACATCGACCTCATCACCTTCAGCCTCTATATCACCACCTTCATCAGCCCCGTCCGCAAGCTGGCCAACTTTGCCGAGATGTTCTCCAATGGCTTCGCCGGCCTTCACCGCTTTGTGGAGCTGATGGCCACGGAGCCCCGGGTGCAGGACGCACCGGACGCCCGGGAGCTGGAGAACGTGCAGGGCCGGGTGGAGCTGCAGAATGTCTGCTTCTCCTATGACGCGGACGTGGAGGTACTGCATCATGTGGATCTGGACGTGGCCCCAGGGGAGACCGTGGCCATTGTGGGCCCCTCCGGCGGCGGCAAGAGCACCCTCTGTCAGCTGCTGCCCCGCTTCTATGATCCCCAGTCCGGCGCGGTACTGGTGGACGGGCAGGATGTCCGTGACCTGACCCAGCAGTCCCTGCGCCGCTCCATCGGCATCGTGCAGCAGGACGTGTTCCTCTTTGCCGATACCATCCGCGAGAACATCCGCTATGGTCGCCCCGGGGCCACGGATGAGGAGGTGGCCCAGGCCGCCCGTCAGGCGGAGCTGTACGAGGATATCGCCGCCATGCCCCAGGGCTTCGACACCTATGTGGGCGAGCGGGGCACCCTGCTCTCCGGCGGCCAGAAGCAGCGGGTGGCCATTGCCCGCATCTTTTTGAAGAACCCGCCCATCCTGATCCTGGACGAGGCCACGTCGGCCCTGGACAGCGTGACGGAGGCGAAGATCCAGCACGCTCTGGACGAGCTGAGCCGGGGCCGCACCACCCTCATCATCGCCCACCGCCTCTCCACCATCCGCGCCGCCCACCGCATCCTGGTGGTGCAGGACGGCGTCATCCGGGAGCAGGGCAGCCACGCGGAGCTGCTGGCGGCGGACGGGGCCTATGCCCGGCTCTATCACACGCAGAATCTGGGAGAACAGCATGGATAAGCGCACCCATTTGGATCGCCTGGCCTCCGGCCCCGAGGAGCGGCTGCTGCTGGGGCGGATCTGGGACAAATATGAGCAGTGCCGCCGCCGGAGCATACCGGCGGGCACGGGCTTCCTCTCCCCGGCGGAGCAGGCGGCGGCCCAGCGGCTGCTGAACAGCCTCTCCGTTGCGGACGGCTTTGCCTTCTGGGGCGGCTGGGAGGGGGCCCAGCGGCGGCAGCTGTGGTTTTTGCCGGACTGGATGACGGAACCGGAGGCGGACGCCGTCTGCCTCATCCGCTCTGACCTGTATGAGGCGGATCAGCTGACCCACCGCGACGTGCTGGGCAGCCTCATGGGCCTGGGCCTGACCCGGGATGCCGTGGGTGATATCCTTGTGGCCCCGAAGCAGCTGGACGTGCTGGTAACGGCCCCGGCGGCAGAGTTTCTGCTGGGCCAGTGGCGCGAGGCAGGTCGGATCCGGCTGCACCCACGCCGGGCGGCCCTGGAGGAGCTGGAGCCGCCGGAGGAGCGGGTCAAGCGCATCCGGGACACGGTGTCCTCCCTGCGGCTGGACAGCGTCCTGGCAGCGGGCTTTTCCCTGAGCCGCGGCAAGGCCGCCGAGTCGGTGAGTGCCCGGCGGGTACAGCTGAACTGGACGGACTGCCTGAAGCCCGATCGCCCGGTGGCCCAGGGCGACACCCTGACCATCCGCGGCCTGGGCAAGTGCGTGCTGGAGGAAGTGGGCCAGGAGACGAAAAAGGGCCGCCTTTTTGTAACCATCAAGCGCTATCTGTAAAGGGAGAGAGACATATGGATCAGAAGAAAATCGACCGCATCAACGCCCTGGCCCGCAAGGCCAAGACCCCCGAGGGTCTCACGCCGGAGGAAAAGCAGGAGCAGGCGCTGCTGCGCCGGGAGTATATCGACTCCGTGGTGGGCAATCTGGCCCGGGAGCTGGACAACACCTGGGTGGTGGACGAGCATGGCAACAAGCGCCGCCTGCAGAAAAAGGGGGAGCGCACATGAGCTATTACTATGACAAGGAAAAGCAGGCGTTCCGCCAGGAGGGCACGCAGCCGCCCAAGAGTCAGCCGCCCAAAAAGCAGCAGGACAACGACCTGGGCTCCTGGCTCCTCATTGCGGTTCTGTTTGCCGTGGGCGTCTGGCCCATCGGTCTGCTCATGCTGATCGCCAAGCTGTCCGACAGCGGAAAAAAGCGTCCCGCCCAAAAGAGCAGCGTCCGGCCCTCCACCACGGCCCAGACACGAAAAAAGGTCACCAGAACCCCTGCCTGTTCCAATAAGAACGCCAAGTGGATGAAGACCATCGGCATACTCCTCAGCGTCATCGGCGCGGTGGCACTGCTGAATAACGCCGGCAACAGCCTCTACTGGCTGAGCTACGACCTGCCCCGCTTTTTGCAGGAAATCTTCTATCCCATGGGTATCCTGGCCGGCGGCGTGGGCCTGCTGCTGGGCAGCGGCGGCATCAAGCGCCGGGCCCGGCGCTTCGGCAAGTACCTGGCCTGTGCCCACGGGGAGGAGGCCGTGTCGCTGCAGCACCTGGCCGCGGCGGCAGAGGTGTCCCAGCGCCGGGTGGAGAAGGATCTGGAACTGATGATTGAGGAGGGTCTCTGGGGCAAGACCGCCTATGTGGATCTGGGTCGTGGTATGCTCTTCCGCTCCAGAGAGGCGGAGCGGGACTACGATGCCCGGAACGTCCGCACCCGTGTCCCGGAGTCGGCGTCCCAGGCGGAGGCGGGCTATGCCGGCGTCCTGCGTGAGCTGCGCCGGGCCAACGACCGCATCGACGATCCTGTGCTCAGCGCACAGATCGACCGGCTGGAGGATGTAGCGGGGAAGATCTTCCGCATCATCGAGCGGGAGCCCGCCAAGAAGGACAAGGTCAGCACCTTCCTGAACTTCTATCTGCCCACCACCCAGAAGCTGCTGGACTCCTATGCCGAGTTCGAGGAGGCCGGTGTCAGCGGCGAGAACCTGAGCCAGGCCAAGGAGAAGATTGAGGGCACCATGGCCAGCATCGTGGCGGGCTTCGAGCGGCAGCTGGACGAGCTGTACCGCACCGACGCCATGGATATCGACAGCGACATCCGTGTCATGGAGACCATGCTGCGCCGCGACAGCGCCAGCGCAGCGGAGGACTTCGGCCTGGGCGGCAGCGCCGCCGCCACCCAGCCGCAGGAGGAAAAATAAACACCAACCCGGCCGTCTTTTTTGAGATAAGCCAAGCCTCCGGTCATTGACCGGAGGCTGTTTTTTCAGTTCACATACTCCGCCGGGTCGATGAGCTTCCCATCCTTATACACGGAGAAGTGCAGATGGGGCCCCATGCTGCCCTCTGCGGAGGCGGTGCTGCCCACCAGGCCGATGACATCCCCGGCGGCCACCTGCTGCCCCTCCTGCACCGGGGGATCCTTCTGCAGGCAACTGTAGTGGGTGGTGTAGCCGCCGCTGTGCTGGATGACCACGGTGACACCCATCAGCTCATCCTCCTCCACCGACAGCACCGTGCCCCCGGCAGCGGTGCGGACAGAGTCGCCCTCGGCGGCCTGGATATCAATACCGTTGTGGGTGCGCCAGTCTGCCATGGTCTCGTCATACATCAGCTCCGTCACGCTGAACACCGTCACCGTGGTGCCGTCCAGCGGCGACATCACCTGGGGCAGCAGCTCCTGGGGCGTGGAGACGGGCTCCTCCTCCACCGCCGGGGCCGCCGGTACGTTTTCCTCAGGCTTCACCGCCGGGGCGAACCACTCCTGCTCCCGCTGCCCGTCGCTGTTTGAAATGGTGGGCCGCTCATCGCTTGCGGCGGGCTTGTCCGGCCGCAACAGGGTATAATAGCCGATCACTCCGGCTGCCAGCAGGCAGAGAGCAAGGGCTATGTAGAAGCCCTTGCCGCCGAATACGGCCTTGAATTTGCTTGCGTCAAATCTGCTCATGTGCACCTTCCCGTTCCGGCCGGAGCCGGAGCCGCACATTCCGGCCTGCGGCGGGCCGTTTTCATCTGCCGTTTCTGCCAACAGTATGCGCGGCTATCCGCCGGTTTATACGCCCCGGCTTAAAAAATATTTCATGTCCTGTTCAAAAAAAGAAGATGATATTGTGGTATAATACGGGGAAGAATGTCTTTCAGGGAGGTGGCACAATGGAGCACAAGCATTTCACCCCGCAGCAGAAAAAAGCCATGGCCTGGGCCGGGATCGCCATCTTTTTACTGCTGACGGCGGCGGTGGGCTGGTTCGTAGGACGACCCATGCTGCGCTTTGCCTCTCAGCCGGAGGTGTTCCGCCAGTGGGTGGACAGCCGCGGCCTGCTGGGCATGGCCGCCTACGTTGCCATGGTATTTTTGCAGGTGCTGGTGGCCGTGATCCCCGGCGAGCCCCTGGAGATCAGCGGAGGCTACGCCTTCGGCGCGCTGCGGGGGAGTCTGCTGTGTCTGCTGGGGGCCGTCCTGGGCAGTCTGCTGGTGTTCGCACTGGTGCGGCGCTTTGGCCGCGAGCTGGTGGAGATATTCTTCTCCCGGGAAAAGCTGGATTCCCTCCGCTTTCTCCAGAGCTCTCCCAAGCGGGACATCCTGTTCTGGCTGGTGTTCACCGTTCCCGGCACGCCCAAGGATCTGCTGTGCTACTTCGCCGGGCTCACCGATTTGTCCTGGGGCAAGTGGCTGCTGTTGTGCAGCGTGGGGCGACTCCCGTCCATCCTGACCTCCACCATCGGCGGCAGCGCCCTGGGGGTGCAGGACTATCAGTTCGCCATCCTGGTCTTTGCGGGGACGCTGCTGCTGTCCGGCGCGGGTCTGCTGCTCTACCGCGGCCTCTGCCGCCGGCACGAAAAGAAAAAAGAAGCATAAGAAAAGCAAGAAGAGCACCCAAAGGGTGTCTCACTAAGGGATTTAATTCCTTGGAAAAATATCGGCATAGTT
>CAZUYE010000008.1:0-41366 GCA_964624925.1 uncultured Oscillospiraceae bacterium
CCAGACAGAAGGTGGTGGTATAGTCGCCGTTGGCGGTGTCCTTGGGGATCTCCACGGAGGGGGTCACGGGGCAGCCGCCGGGCAGCTGCCCGGCTTCCACAGCCTTGTCATAGGCGCTGAGGGTCAGGGCCAGGACTTGCTCCCTGGCGGCTTGGATCATATTTTTCATGGTGCTTCTCCTTGTGTTCTGTGAATGTGTATTTCCAGCAGCAGCTCGTTGAAGCGCTGCTCTCCTGCCAGCAGGGTATAGGCGCAGCGGATGCAGCCATCGGGCTCCGGCGGCGCAAAGGACAGCGCCGTGGTGCGGACGGTGAGGGCCAGACCGGAGGAGAGTGACAGGCGGGTGTTGTGTCCCGGGCGCAGGGTCAGGGTATAGCCCTCCGCTCCCCGGTTCCAGAGGATGGCCTGCAGCGGTTGCTCCGACAGGCGAATCCGGGAGGACAAGCTCTGCCCATCTTTGCCGGTGGCCTGATAGTCCAGCGTCCAGCCGTTGACACTGCGCCGCAGCAGACCGCTGCCCCGCAGCTGTAGCCGATCCTCGCCGCCGTCATAGCGGCTGTGGCTGCTGACCCGGATCAAAACGCGCTCCTCCACGGCTCAGTACCTCTCGATATCCACCGGCTGCACGGGGCGGGTCAGCTCCTCCTGCAGAAAGCGGGCGGCCAGTGCGCCAAAATCCTCCGGCTGGTCACTGGCATAGAGGGTGGCCTGGCCCGGACGCTCCGGGGCCAGCAGCTCCCGCTGCCGCAGCTGCCGCTTGAGTTCCCAGGCGGCCTCCGCGCCGGTGTTGATGAGGGCGACGCCGGGGCCCATGATCTCCCCGATGAGCTCGGAGAGCAGGGGATAGTGGGTGCAGCCCAGGATCAGCGTGTCCAGGCCCTCCCGGCGCAGGGGCTCCAGATACTCCCGTGCCACGGTCTCGATGACCACGTCGCCGGGCCGGACGCGTCCGTTTTCCACCAGGGGGACGAACAGGGGGCAGGCCCGGGCCGTGACCCGGATGCCCGCGTCCAGCTCCCGCAGCAGACGCTGGTACGCACCGCTGCGCACGGAGGCGGCGGTGGCGATGAGGCCCACCCGGCCGTTTTTCGTCATGGCGGCGGCCCGGCGGCAGGCGGGCTCCACCACGCCCAGGATGGGGATGTCGCTCTCCCGCTCCAGAGTGGGCAGGGCCGTGGTGGACACGGTGCCACAGGCCACCAGAATGGCCTTGATGTCGAAGCTGCGCAGGAAGCGGACGTCCTGGCGGGCATATTTCAGCAGGATCTCCGGCGAACGGCCTCCGTAGGGCACACGGGACGTGTCACCGAAGTATATAATGTGTTCAGAGGGGAGCAGACGGCGCAGCTCCCGCACGGCGGTCAGGCCGCCGAGGCCCGAATCGAAAACGCCGATGGGGCGGGTGTCCATAGTGTCACCTCCGGAAGGGATTAACTAATTGATTATACTATACAGCGCCGCAGTTCTCAAGTCAAATTTTGGGGACTTTACCCTGTATTTTCAGTGGTATTTTCCGCCGGAGTCTGCTATACTGGTAAAAAACCAAGGAACTCCGGAGAAATGGGAGGTGTTTTCATGGAGATCAAGATGACAGAAAAACAGTTCCGGCGGCTGCTGGATCTGGTGTACATAGGCAACTGGGTGCTCAACTCCACCCGGGGCGATGACCGCATCCGGCAGTATGATCAGGTGGAGAGCCTGATCTTTTCCCACTGCCTGAGCCACGGCATGGCGGCGCTGACGGAGCTGTATCAGGGGGAGCTGATCCCCTCCCGGGCCTTTGCCGAGGGCGGGATCCACGAGGCCATCATGGCCTATGAGGACAACACCTTCTTTGAGATCCTGGCCCAGGAGCTGGCCTTGCGGGACATGGACGATCCCCCCATCACGGAGGAGAACTATGACGAGGTCATGCGCCGCATGGACGCCTATCTGGGCGAGTTCGAGGCCCATGGCACCGACAACATCAGCGTGGATATGGAATGACAGATATGGTGTAATACAAAAGCGGCGGGGCCTCGACCCCGCCGCTTGCTCTGTTCAGTTTTCCAGCAGCTCCAGCAGTTCCGCCGGCCGGGCCAGAATACACCCGGCTCCGGCCTCCTGCAGCTGCTCCCGGCTGCGAAAGCCCCAGGACACGGCGGCCAGACGCATCCCGGCGTTCCGGGCCGTCTCCACGTCCACCTCGCTGTCGCCCACATAGATGGCCTCCTCCGGCCGCAGGCCCAGCTGCTCAAGAGCGGCGTACACCATGTCCGGCGCGGGCTTGGCGGCGATCCCATCCCGCTGTCCCTGGGCGGCTAGGCCCGGGAAGAAGCGGGTGGCCAGGCTGCGGGTGGTCTCGTCCGGCTTGTTGGACACCACCGCCATCCGGATCCCCCGGCGCTCCAGCTCCGCCAAAAGCTCCGGGATGCCCTCATAGGGCGCGGTCTCCACGCAGCTGTAGTCCTGGTACCGGCGCTTATAGGCGGCCAGCACGGAGGCCTCCCGCTCCGGCGTCACGCCCTCCGGCATGGCCCGGTGGATCAGGCGCGCCGCGCCGTTGCCTACAAAGGCCCGGATATCCTCCCGGCTGCGCGGCGGATAGCCGAAAGCTTCCAGCACAAAGTTTACGGCCTTTTGCATATCTGTCAGTGTGTCCAGCAGCGTGCCGTCCATATCAAACAGGATTCCCTGAATACGCATTTCTTGCTCCTTTTCTGGTGCTTCTTGTGTTATTCGCCTACCGGGCTCTCCGGCGCGGGCACCTCCCGGTAAAATACCTCCAGGATCAGGTCATACAGCGCCTCCTGATCCACCGTCAGCTCCACCCGGTTGCCGCTGCCCAGGCAGCTCTCGCCGCCAACGCTCCGCAGATCGCCGGAAAACTGCATCCCCGCCGCCTTGGTGGCCAGGTATGACAGCTTGCCCACGTCCATGTCCGTCAGCACATAGTCGCTGACGGTGCTGTAGAGGGTGAAGGCGCTGGTGGGATTGGCACTGACCGTGGCCTTGGCCTGGTCGATCAGGGCCAGCATATACTGCTTTTGCCGCTTCATCCGGTCCTGGTTGCCGGTGGCATCGCCCCGGCGGGCCTGGATGAAGAGCCGGGCCTGCTGCCCGGTCAGTGTGACCTGATTGCCGGGGTACATATTCCAGCCGGCCGGCAGGTGGTAGAAGGGATAGTCATCCGGCACCACCACCGTCACGCCGCCCAGTGCGTCGTTCAGCGGCCCGATACCGCCCATGTAAAAGGCGGCGCAGCCGTCGAAGGGCAGGCCGTAAAACAGCTGGGACACTGCCTCTTGGCACAGGCGGCAGCTCTCGTACAGGCCGTCGCCCTGGGAGTAGGACAGGGCCAGCTGGGTATAGATGCTCCCGCTGAGCAGGCCGCTCTCATCCAGCACGCCGATGTCGCACATGGTGTCCCGTGACACGGAGATCAGCGTCATCACGTTCTCCTCCGTGTCCAGTGCCGCGATCAGAAGCACGTCCGCCTGGTTTCCCTGGCCATAGGGCCGGGGCTCGCCGGGCTTGCTGTCTTCGTCCACGCCGATGAGCAGCAGGTTCACCATGCCATCCTTGTAGCGGTAGTACTTCCCATCGTGGAGCACGGTGTGACTGTCCAGCAGGGTGCTGTCCTCCGGCGTTTCCGTGGGAGCGGAGGAGGGGTCGTGGAGGCTGCTGCGGCCATGGAGCCAGATGGCCGCCACGGTTGCGCACAGCAGCAGCGTCACGCCCATGAGAATGAAAAACAGCAGCAGCGGCGTGGAGATGCGCTTTTTCTTTTGGGCTTCCTGTTCCATCGTTCTCTCCTCAGTGCAGCACGTCATATTCTTCCGTCAGAACACCCTGTACCAAAAAGCGCTGCATCCGGTTTTGCCGGTAGCAGGTGGACAGGGTCAGCACCATGTCGCCGGGCTGGGGGAACAGCTCCTGCCGGTAGTTGGCGTTGATGGCCTCGCCCAGACCGTCGAAGTAGGCGCAAAACTGCTCCGGATCGGAGAAGTCGTGGCACAGCAGCAGGTGCTCGCTGGAGTGGGGATAGGCGGCAAAAATGGTGTATTCATACACCTTCTCCGGCGTGTAGATCAGGATTCGGTCGTGCTCGGCGAAGAAGGTCGCGTCGGCAAAGTTGTTCAGCTGGGTGAACATGGTCTTGTCCTGGCGGTTGTGGCCATAGAGCAGGGTCATGGGATCCTGAAAGTCCGTGGCATTGTAGCGCTGGGAGAAGATGCTGCCGCCGGAGTAATAGGTCCCGTCCACCCCGTGGTTGTTGTAAAACAGGTCGTCCGTGGCGCTCTGTACCACCGCATAGTTGATGCCGGTACCCGGCACCTCGATCCAGGCGTAGATCTCTGGGTTGATGTCCCGCAGGCTGGCAAAGTCCACGCTGCTGGTCATATACTTTTTCCCCGCCGCCGGGTCGTCCGTCACCACGCCGGCACAGATGCCGCTGCCCAGCCGGTCGTTGAGGGACTTGCCCTTCACATACTGCACGATGAACAAAATGCAGAACACGCACACCAGCGCCGCGATCACCGCCACCACGCTGAGCAAAATGCGCACAGGTTTTTTCATGGATGTTTCCCCTTTCAAAAACATAAGCTCCGGCCAGGCCGGAGCTTATGCGCACAGAATCGTACTCTTGTCGTACTTATGTCCGGCTGTTGGCCTTTTTGGTGCAGACATAGGCCACGCCGCCGCTGACGGCGATGGCAGCTGCCACGCAGCCGATACCCAGCTCATAGCCGGTCTGGGGGGAGGGGGGAGTGGGCTCCGGATCCTCACCGGGGGTGGGACTGGGCACATAGCTGTCGGCAAAGGCAGGAACGCAGAGCATACTGCCCAGCATCACAATGGCCGTCAAAACAGCCAGAAGCTTTTTTGTCATATCGTAAACCCTCCATTGGCTTTGTAGGTACCCTATATTATACGCATTTTCAGCGTAGATTGCAAGTGCTTTTTTTGCAACATAGGCGTAGTTTTTTGCAATCTGGGTGTAACTTTTTTCATTCGGGGGTGGACTTTCTATATTTCGTCTGGTTTTACACGCCGCTGAGATCGAAGGGCGGGGTATACTCCTCCCGGGCCGAGGTGCGCTCCTGGGTGAAGCCGTTGGTGATGCCGCAGTTTTCCATGTAGCGGCAGGCGGCCCGGTACTCCGCCCGGGTGACGTGCCGGGCCAGGGCACCTGTAGCGCCGGGCTGGGGGGTATACTGGCTCATCAGGGAGAACAGCACCTCCCCGGGGCGGAAGGTCTCCGCCACCCAGTCGATGACCCGGCGGGTGTTCTCCAGCTCACCGGGCAGCACCAGGTGCCGGATCAGTACGCCCCGCACCAACAGACCATTTTCCAGCTGCGGCGGCCCCACCTGGCGCAGCATCTCCCGGATGGCGGCCTGGGCTACCTCCGGATAGTCCGCCGCGCCGGACAGGCGCCGGGCCGGCTCCGACAGGGCATATTTCATGTCGGGCAGGTAGATCTGTACCTTCCCCTCCAAAAGACGCAGCGTCTCGGCGCTTTCGTAGCCGCCGCTGTTGCATACCACGGGCACCGGCAGCGGCGGATCCAGGGCCTGAGCCACCCAGGGGGCGAAGTGACCCGGCGTTACCAAGTTGATGTTGTGGGCCCCCTGAGCGATGAGCTCGCGGAAGATCTCCCGCAGGCGCACCACGCTGACGGCGCGGCCCAGCCCTTCGGCGGAGATGGCGTGGTTTTGGCAGAAGACGCAGCCCAGGGTGCAGCCGGAGAAGAACACCGTGCCGCTGCCACGGGTGCCGCTGATGACCGGCTCCTCCCACATATGCAGGCCCGCCCGGGCCACCACCGGCCCCGCCGGCATACGGCAGAAGCCGTGGCCCGCCGCGTCCGTGCGCTCCGCGCCGCAGCGCCGGGGGCAGAGGGTGCAGATCATAGCCGGTGGATATCGAAGTCGGGGCCCAGGTCGCCGGTCATCCAGTGGCGGCGGCAAAGGCCGATATACTTATCGTTGGCGCCCAGCACCACCTGGGCGCCCTCCTTGACTACTCTTCCCTGCTCATCAAAGCGGGCGTTGAAGGCGGCCTTCTTGCCGCACCAGCAGATGGTTTTGACTTCCTCCAGCTTGTCGGCCATGGCCAGCAGATAGTAGCTGCCCTCGAACAGCTCGCCCCGGAAGTCCACCCGCAGACCATAGCAGATCACCGGGATATGGCAGTCATCCACCAGGTGCACCAGGTAGAACACCTCGTCCTTGGTCAGAAACTGGGCCTCGTCGATGATGATGCAGGCATAGCTTTGCAGCTGGGCCTCTGGCCAGGCACGCATTTCATCAAAATAGATGCAGGGGTGAGTCAGGCCAATGCGGGAGCGCACCATGTGGTCGCCGTCCCGGGTGTCCAGCCGGGGTTTTACCAGCAGCGTCTCCTGGCCCCGCTCCTCATAGTTGAAGCGGGCCATCAGGGCGTTGGCGGTCTTGCTGGAGCCCATGGCTCCGTATTTGAAGTAAAGCTGCGCCATTGTATCAGTCTCCTTCTGCGGGGGAAAGCTCCCGCGTAAAATAGTCAAAGGCGGAGGGGATGGCCAATTGCTGCCGCTGCGCCTTGTCGGCCCAGAGCCAACCGGTGGGGCCGTGGCCTTCGATTTCCACGACATAGGCCGTCATTTCCCAGCGGATGTGGGTAAAAATATGCTGCGCGTGCAGCTGCTTTTGCCAGCGGTGGGGGATAAGCGCCCACTGCGCCAATTGCTGCGCAGCCTGGCTCTCGTCCAGCGTGCCCTCCACATGGGGGTATTCCCACAGGCGGGCCAGCAGACCCGTGTCGGGCCGCTGCCGCAGAGCCACGGTGTCCCCCTGCCGCAGCAGAAAGACGGTCTTCTGCTCCACGCGCTTGGGCTTTTTGGGGCTGCGGACAGGCAGCTGACGCTGACAGCCCTGTTCCCGGGCGGCACAGAAGGCCGCCGCCGGGCAGGTATCGCACAGGGGCGCGCCGCCGGGCAGACACAGCTCTGCGCCCAGATCCATCAGCGCCTGGTTGAAATCGCCGGGGGCCCGTTGGGGCAGGATATCCGCCATCCAGGAGCGGAACAGGCGGCGGTTTTTGGGATCCAGCACGTCCAGGCGGCTGCCGCCCACCCGGGCGGCGATGCGCAGCACGTTGCCGTCCACCGCCGGGACGGGTTGTCCGAAGGCGATGGAGAGGATGGCACCGGCGGTGTAATCCCCGATGCCGGGCAGGGCCGTCAGCGCCTCATAGGTATCTGGGAAGCGGCCCAGGCGGACGATCTCACGGGCGGCCCGCTGCAGGTTCCGGGCGCGGCTGTAGTAGCCAAGGCCCTCCCACAGTTTCAGCAGCGCGCCCTCGTCGCAGGAGGCCAGGGCCTCCACCGAGGGGAGGGCCTCCATGAAGCGCCGGAAATAGGGCAGCACGGCAGCTACCCGGGTCTGCTGGAGCATGATCTCCGACACCCAGGTGCGGTAGGGCGTGACCTCCTCCCGCCAGGGGAGACGGCGGTGGTTTTGCCGGTACCAGGGCAGCAGGGCCTCCGGCAGTTGTGCGAGTCGATGTTGTTCCATGGGCCTCCTTGGATCCGGTGGGGTGAATGGGGTGGGGACGGGTCGGTCAAAACCGGGCAGCGTAGCCGCAGCGGCGGCACAGCTCCTCCGCCGGCTGCCGGCGGGAGAAGCCCTGACGGATGGCCACGGCCCGGGGAGAGGAGAGAATATCCGACAGTTCCTGTGTGAACAGGTTTCCCAGGGCCAGGCGGCCCTCGCCGTCCAGACAACAGGGAACCACGGTGCCGTCGCAGAGGACGGCGACCTGACGGCGCAGGGCGTGGCAGAAGGCCGCGCCGCTCTCCGGCGCCTCCGGGTGGGGCCAGTCGAATTTCTCTGCCTGCTCCAGGTAGAGACGCTTACCCAGGCGGCGGTTTCCCAAGCGGTCGGCGGGCAGGGAGAGGGGGTCGCAGCCCAGGCGCTTTTCCAGGAAGGCCAGGATCTCCCCGTTGCGCTGTTCCCGGCCACCCAGGTTCCACAGGCGCAGGGCGCAGAGGGTGCCCCGCTCTGTCAGCTGCAGGCAGCTGTCCCATGCGCCCCGGAGGTAGTCCTCCAGGAGGCCGGGGCGGTCGTTGCCCTCGAAGCTGTGGAGGGAGACACTGAGCTTGTGGGGAGGGCGGTGCAGCAGCACGGGCCGCCGCTCGGGCAGGAGGGTGCCGTTGCTGGTCAGGCAGACCCGGAAGCCCAGCTCCCCGGCGATGGACAGCAGCTCCGCCAGCTGCGGATGCAGCAGCGGCTCGCCCATGACGTGGAGATAGAGATAGTCCGTGTGGGGACGCAGTTTTTCGGCCAGGAAGCGGAACTCCGCCGGGGACAGGCTGCGGCGGGGGCGCCGGGTGCCGGGGCAGAAGGAGCAGGCGAGATTGCAGATGTTGGTGATCTCAAGATAGACCCGGTTGAGCATGGGGTGCTCCTTTCGTTTTTTGGGGGATACGGATTGCCACGGCGGCGTTTCGCCGCCTCGCAATGACAGAGGGGATGGGGATTGGGGCGGTTATACGCAATGACGGAGGGGTGGAAATACGGTTTGACCCTCTCAGGCCCGGCTTGCGCCGTGCCAGCTCTCCCAGAGGGCAACAGAGGCGTTTCGATGAGGTATGGCCCTTGCGGGCCAGACGTCTACCGGCAAGGCTGCCCCTGTCTCCGTGCCCCATGATTGTACCACACGGGGCGGCGTTTGCATAGCGATAAATGTTCAAAAAAAGGTAATGACTTTTTACAGGGAATCGGGTACAATAAAAAAATCGAATGTATAGGAGGAATCTGTTCTTGAAAAAGCTTTCTGAGGCCGTGGATCACTTTTGCGCCCGGCATCCCCGCTTCGGTGTGCCGAACCTGATGCGTTGGATCGTCATCGGCAACGTGGGGATCTATCTGCTGATGCTGCTGACCAGCGGCGCCAATGGCGACCCACTGGCCTTTCTATATCTGAACCCTGAGCGGCTGCTCCACGGTGAGGTGTGGCGGCTGCTGACGTACATCCTTATCCCCGGGGCCGGGAGTCCCTTCCTGCTGGCCATCTCCCTGTATTTCTACTACTGGATCGGCTCCACCCTGGAGCGCTACTGGGGCACCGCGCGCTTCAACCTCTACTACTGGAGCGGTGTGCTGCTGACGGCCATCGGCACGGTGCTGGCCTCGGTGCTCAGCGGCACCAACTATATCATCGCCGGGACGGGCTATGTGAATCTGTCCATGTTCCTGGCCTTTGCCTTCCTGTTCCCGGACACCCAGGTGATGCTGTTCTTCATCCTGCCGGTGAAGATGAAGTGGCTGGCCTGGCTGGATCTGGGGCTGTTCGCCTTTGAGATCATCAGTGCCCTGCTGGGGCGCAGCTGGGGCGGCGTGGTGCTGCCGCTGATGGCGCTGCTGAACTTCGCGGTGTTCATCTGGCCGGCCATTGGCCGATTTGTGGAGCGAAAGAAGTATCAGCACGCACCGCAGACGGTGCACTTCAAGCAGGCGGTGAAGCAGCAGCAGCGGGAGCGGGGCTATCACCACAAGTGCGCCGTGTGCGGACGGACGGACACGGACTATCCGGAGCTGGAGTTCCGCTATTGCAGCAAGTGCGCGGGCTACCGCTGCTTCTGCCGGGAGCACATCTTTTCGCACGTTCATTTTACCACGGAGGACTGACCGGTTCTTCGCAGAGGGGAAAGGAGGCGGCTCATGGAGCTGCACGCCAAGCTGGTACGCTCACAGCTGTCTTTTTTCAAGCCATTTATGACCAACTGCTCCCTGGAGGTGGCCCGGAAAGGGCAGGACAAGCTGGGTGAGCTGATGTGCGCCCTGCGGCGGCGGGAGGTGCTGATCAAAGAGCACGACTTCGGCCTGTTTCGGGGGGCGTGGCTCATGCCGCAGGATCAGCGCCGAGACGGCGTGCTGCTCTATCTCCACGGGGGCGGCTATACCTGCGGGGGACTGGAATACGCCAAGGGCTTTGCCTCCACCCTGGCGGCGGAGTGCGGGGTGCGGGTGTTCTGCGGGGCCTATCGCCTGGCACCGGAGCATCCCTTCCCGGCGGCGCTGGAGGATGCGCTGACGTGCTATCAATACCTGCTGAAAAAGGGCTATGCACCGGGACAGATCAGCCTGTGCGGCGAGAGCGCCGGAGGTGGGCTGCTCTATGCTCTGTGCCTGCGCCTGAAGGAGCTGGGACTGCCGCTGCCCGGGGGACTCATTGCCATCTCACCCTGGACGGATCTCACCTCCTCCGGGGCCTCCTATGCGGAGAACCGGGAGCGGGATCCCTCCATGACGGTGGAGCTGCTGCAGTTCTATGCGGGGCTGTATACCAAGGAGCCCGCCGATCCCCTGTGCTCGCCGCTGTTCGGGGATCTGACGGGGCTGCCGCCGTCGCTGCTGTTTGTGGGCGGGGACGAGGTGATGCTGGACGATACGCGGGGGCTGCATGAGCGGCTGCTGGCGGCGGGCTGCCACAGCCGGCTGCTCGTTGCGCCGGAGCGCTGGCACGCCTATGTGCTCTATGGGCTCAGCGAGAACCATGAGCGGGACATGGCGGAGATCAACCGCTTTTTGGATCGGTATCTCGCCCCGGCCCGGAGTCTGCGCTGGATGCGGCTGGACAATGCGGCCAAGATCTATCCCGCCGCCAAGCGGCGGAACTGGAACAACTTCTTCCGCCTGTCCGCCACGCTGACGGAGCCGATAGATGAGGCGGTGCTGCGCACGGCGCTGGACGTGACGGTACGGCGCTTCCCATCTATCAACGTGCGGCTGCGGCGGGGCGTGTTCTGGTACTATCTGGAGCAGCTGCCCCAGGCGCCGGACATCCAGGCGGAAAAGAGCTGCCCCCTGGCCCATGTGCCCTTTGATCGGGTGAGGCACTGCGCCCTGCGGGTGCTGGTATACCGAAACCGGATCGCAGTGGAGTTTTTCCACGCCATCACCGACGGTACCGGCGGGCTGATCTTTTTGAAGACATTGCTGGCGGAGTATCTGAGCCAGAAATACGGCCTGCACATCCCGGCGGAGAAGGGGGTGCTGGGCCGCTTGGAGGAGCCCGCGGCAGAAGAGCTGGAGGACAGCTTCCTGCGCTATGCCGGGGACGTGACGGCCAGTCGGGCGGAGCACACCGCTTGGCACCTGAGCGGAACGCCGGAGAAGGACGGGTATAAGAATCTGGTGACGCTGATGCTGCCGTCCGAGGCCGTGAGGCAGTGCGCCCGGGCCCACGGGGTATCCGTGACGGAGCTGCTGTGCGCGGCCATGATGCAGGCCATCGACCGGCTGCAGGCGCAGAAGGTGCCCCGGCGCAGCCGGCGCAAGCCGGTGAAGGTGCTGCTGCCGGTGAATCTGCGGACGCTGTTTCCCAGCCGCAGCCTGCGGAACTTTGCCTCCTATATCACGCCGGAGATCGATCCTCGCACAGGGGACTACAGCTTTTCGGAGATCTGCAGCACCGTGCACCACCGGATGGGGCTGGAGAACAACATCCACACGCTGCGGGCCAAGTTTGCCGCCAATGTGGCCAGTGAGCGCTCGCCGGTGCTGAAGGTGATGCCGCTGTTCATCAAGAACCTGGCCATGAAGGCGGTGTTCGACACGGTGGGCGAGCGGAAGAGCTGCCTGTGCCTGTCCAATCTGGGGGCTGTGGAGCTGCCGGAGGTGATGGCACCCTATGTCCGGCGCATGGATTTCATCATCGGGCCCCAGGCCGCCGCGCCACACAACTGCGGCGTGGTGAGCTGGCAGGGCACCATGTATATCAGCTGCATCCGCAACATACAGGAGCCGGAGCTGGAGCTGGCGCTGTATCGGGTGCTGCGGGAGTTGGGCCTGCCGGTGAAGGCGGAGAGCAACCGGCGCGGCTGAGGCGGAAAGGAGACGCTTATGTACTGTATCAATTGCGGGGTGGAGCTGGCGGACAGCGAGAGCGCCTGCCCCCTTTGCGGAACGCGGGTGTTTCACCCGGAGCTGAGCCGGCCCCAGGGGGAGCCACCCTATCCGCCGGAGCGGGCCGGACACACGGAGGAGGTCAGCCACGCCGGGGTGCTGTTCATCCTGACGGTGCTGTGTCTGCTGCCGGCGGTGATCTGCGTGCTGTGCGACTGGCGCATCAACGACGGGATCGTATGGTCCGGCTATGCCGCCGGGGGCGTGATCCTGCTGTATGTGACGGCGGTGCTGCCGTTGTGGTTCCGGCGGCCCAATCCGGTGATTTTTGTGCCGGTGGACTTCGCCGCCGTGGCGCTGTATCTGCTGTATATCAATTTTGCCACCGGCGGACACTGGTTTCTGACCTTCGCCCTGCCGGTGACGGGCACCGTGGCGCTGCTGGTGTGCGGCGTGGTGACACTGCTGCGCTATCTGAGCCGGGGGCACCTGTACATCTTCGGCGGGGCCCTGCTCTTTGGCGGCGGCGCGGCGGTGCTCATTGAGTTTTTGCTGAATCTAACTTTCGGTATCCACGAGCACTTCTTTTGGTCCTTTTATCCCCTGGCCGCCGGGGTGCTGCTGGGCGGGATGCTGCTGGTCATCGCCCTGTGCCCGCCCCTGCAGCGCTCGCTGCACAAGAAGTTCTTTATATGAGAGGTTTGACGCTGAAATTATGACAAGATCCCGCACCGGATGGCGCGGGATCTTGTCTCAGCTTACTGTTCTATATCGCGAATAGGGCTGTTGGCAACTAAGTGACAGGTGATGCAGCTACGCTGTGATAAGTGATACAATACGTTCTCCCATGCGTCGAAGGCGAGCAGCACGGGCGAAGCCTGCATCATGCACAAAGTATGCATCATGTTCCGCATGGAACGCATCACGAAAAAAACCACTTTTGTCCGGTAGACAAAAGTGGTTTTTTTGGAGCGGGCGACGAGGCTCGAACTCGCTACCTCGACCTTGGCAAGGTCGCGCTCTACCAGATGAGCTACGCCCGCAAACGCAAGAATGATTATACCCCATTGCCGGGGCTTTGTCAAGCCCTGCGTTTGAAATTTTTACGCTAAATTTTCCCGCAGCACGATTTCGATGATGCCCACGTCACCGCCTTCGGGGTAGAAGTGCACCTGCCAGGGCTCCGTGCCCGGGGTCTCGGCGGCCCAGATCTGCTCCACGATGGCACGCACCTCGTCCTCCTGGCGGTCGAAATAGCCCACTTGCAGCACCAGCTCCGTCTTGCCGCCCCGCGCGGCGGCGGTCAGCAGATCGGGCAGGGCGGAGATGCTGGTGGTGAAAACTATGGAGGCCAGCTGCTCCGGCGTGCGGCGATAGCCGATGGTCAGCTGGATGGCGGTATAGTTCCGGGCACTGTCATCGATGGTGTAAGAGAGGTACTCGGCGGCATAGGCCCCCAGGGGCGTCTCCTGCTGCACCTCGCGGCAGGCCTGTTCCGCGGCGGCGGCGGCATCCATGGGCTCCTCGCCCACATACAGCCAGATGGTGCCCTCCCGGGCGCCGCCGGAGAGCAGCAGAAGCAGATCGTTTACCAAGTCCTGGTAGCTCTCCGCCCGCAGGACGGAACGATCCTCACTCTCATAATAGGCGGAGCTGTGGGGCTGCACCACGCTGTAATCCCGCTCCAACAGACGGTTGCAGCCGCACAGCGGCAACAGCAGCAGCCCGCAGAGGAAAAGCACACACGCTCTTTTCATACTCACAGCCCCGTGGGATCGTAGCGGCCAAAGCCCTCGCCCAGCACCTCGTGGGCATCGCAGACGATGACGAAGGCATGGGGATCCACCGACTGCACCAGTTTTTTTACCGGGATGATGTGGCGGCGGCCCACGGCGCAGAGGATCACCTGCTTCTCCTTGCCGCTCCAGGCACCCTTGCCGGGCAGGAGGGTGACGCCGCGATCCAGACGCAGCAGCTCGCGGGTGATGGTCTCGTGCTCCTCGCTGATGATATAGGCGACCTTGGAGGCGTTGGGGCCATAGACCACACGGTCAATGACCAGGGAGATGATATACAGGGCGATGATGCCGTACATGGCCCGGGTCATATCCCGGAAGCAGAGGGCGTAGCCCGCGGTGACGGCCACGTCCAGCACCAGGCACAGGCTGCCGATGGACAGGCCCTGGAACTTCAGTTTCAGCAGACGGGCGGCCATCTCCGTGCCGCCGGTGGTGGCGCTCTCATACAGCAGCAGACCGCAGCCGGCACCGGCCACGATGCCGCCATAGACACCGGCCAGGATGGGATCCATGGTGTCGAAGGTGTGCAGTGTGGTCAGCAGGTCGATCATCAGGGAGCTGACGGCGGTGGCATACAGGGAGGAGATCAGCAGATCCCGGCCGATCTTGCGCCAGCCCAGGATGAACAGAGGGATATTCAGCACCAGGGCGATGGTGCCCACCGGAAGCATCGGGAGGAAGTAGTTGATGATCTGGGCCAGGCCGGTGAAACCACCGATGGTGAGATGGTTGGGGACAAAGAACCAGTTGAAGCCTACGGCGTACAGAGCGCAGGCCAGGGTGATGATGGCATAGCGCCTGATGATGTGGGCGGCGCGCATAGAAGCACCTCTCCTTCTGTTGAAAAGACTCGGATACACTTTGCATTATACGCAAAGGGCGGGGTGCTGTCAACCGGGGGGGTGGCTGCCGGGGCGGCAAAGATTTCGTTGCTTTTCCACCGCGGGTTTGCTATACTTTGACCAGTGATTCGGCACGACGGTGTGCCAGACGGAGAGTATTTTTCTTTACGCAGGCTCTGTTTTGGAGCTGCCGGTGCATCATACGGAGGGGCCAGTCTGATGGAAAAAACGCGTCTTTTATGCATATCGCCTTATGAGGGAATGTACAATCTGCTGACCAATATTGCGGCCCAGCGCAGTGATGTGGAGCTGACGATCCACATCGGCAATCTGGAGGAGAGCCTGCAGGCGATCCTGGACAACCGCGACAAGCGCATTGATGCGATCATATCCCGGGGCGGAACCACGGAGATGATCCGGCGTTCCTGCAGCATCCCGGTATGTGACATTACGCCGTCGGTCTATGACATCCTGCGAACCATTCGGCTGGCGCAGGGCATGAGCGAGCGCTTTGCGGTGGTCGGCTTTCCCACCATGTCGGAGCCCACGAGAATGCTCTGCGAGATCATGCAGTATGACTGCCAGGTCATCACCATTCACAGCGAGGAGGAGTGCAACGAGAGCCTCCGGCGGCTGCGGGACGACGGGATCCGCATCATTGCGGGAGACACCATTTCCGTGGACTGCTGCAAGAAGTATGGAATGAGGGGGCTGCTGATCGTATCCGGCATTGAGAGCGTGGAGAGCGCCATCAACACCGCCGTGGAAATGCACCGCTATTACGCGGGTATCGCCAAACAGGCGGCGCTGCTGTCGGATGTGCTTCGCAGCAGTGAGCTGCTGGTGATGATATACGATCCCGCTGGGAACCAGGTATATGACGGAGGGAAGCAACTTCCGGACTCCCTGCGCAAATTCATGAGCGAGCAGACGCCCTATGTGCTGACACAGAAGGTCATCAAGGTCAGTCAGCGCTTTTCCGGCGAGTACTACACCATCCATGGCCGCAGATTGCTGTCGGACGGCGACGAATACTGCGTGTATCTTGTCCAGCAGTCCAACAACGCCGCACCGGACAAGTACAAGATACGATATCTGGCCCCGGGAGTGGACATGCCCAACAGCCATCCGCTGGAGTACTATCTGGGAAACAGCCTGTATGCACAGGAGCTCCGGGGTATCTGCGAGCGCTATGCAGGCAGCAACGAGCCGTTTTTGCTGGCGGGGCCCTCCGGAACCGGCAAGGATCGCTTTGCCCACTACATTTATACCCGCAGTAAGTGGAAGCACAGTTCCTTTGTTATCATCAACGCCGTGGAGCTGACAGAAAAGGGCTGGGATTTTCTGCTGGAGCACGAGAACTCGCCGTTGACGGACGTTGGCGTGACCATATATTTCAAAAACCTCCACCATTTGCAGCAGGGGCAGGCGCAACGGCTGCTGCGGTATTTGCGCAACTCCCATGCGGCCAGAACCAACAGACTGTTGTTTTCCTATAATACAGGGAGCAGCGAGGTTCTGAACAATGACCTGTACTACTATCTGACAGAGGAGATGCACTGTATGCAGCTGCGCACGCTGCCGATTGCTGCGCGTCCGCAGGACATCCCCTTTTTGACTGCGCTGTATATCAACGCATTTAACGTGCAGTTCGGAACCCGCGTGATCGGCCTGACAAAGGACGCCATGCTGACGCTGCAAAACCAGACATGGCCCCGCAACGTTGATCAGCTGGTGCAGTTTGTGCAGAATCTCGTTATCAGCGCGGAATCCTCCTTTATTTCCAACGAGGCTGTGCATCGGCTGCTGGACACGGAGAAGCACACCCATCCGCCGCTGGAAAGCTGCAGTATCGACCTGAACCGCCCACTGGATGAGATCATTCGCCAGGTGGTGCGCACGGTCTATCTGTCGGAAAATATGAACCAGACCCACACCGCAAAGCATCTGGGCATCAGCCGAAGCACCGTGTGGAGGCTTCTGAAGGACTGATGTGATCACTCTGCCGCATAAGAATGGACAGAAAAGCCTTACAGATCACGACCTGTGATCTGTAAGGCTTATTTTTTGCTCCAGTTGTGTATTTTGTACAAAACCGGGGTGCACAATTGCATAAGTGTATCAATTCAAATCACAATGGATTTTGAGAGCGTTTTATTTTGAAACTGTTGGGAGGGCACAGCTCATTCAAAAATCGGGAAAAGGAAGTAAAATAAATGTAAGAAATCAGTAAAAACCTGAGTGGACTACACAGCGGTCTGCCAGATGGCGTAAGGAGAACCACGCAATGCAAAAAATGCTACTCATAGCCGATGATTTCACGGGTGCGCTGGACACCGGCGTGAAGTTTTCGGAGGCTGGGATGCATACGGTGGTTTCCACCAATGCAGATTTTGATCCGGCGATGTATCAGGAGGATACGATCCTGGTACTGTGCGTGCCGACCCGACATCTCAATGCCCAGGAGGCCTACCGGACGGTTCGGGCCATCGTGGAGCGCTTTAACGGGCGGGTCGATACCATTTTCAAAAAAACGGATTCGGCACTGCGTGGAAACATCGGAGCAGAGCTGCAGGCCATGCTGGATGGCAGTGGCAGCAGGATGCTGGCCTATCTGCCGGCACTGCCGGCAATGAACAGAGTGACCCGGGGAGGGATCCAGTACATCGACGGTGTTCCGGTCAGTCGGACGGCATTTGGCCGTGATCCCTTCGAACCGGTGAGGGATGACAGCATTCCGGACTTGCTCGGCAGACAGTGCAGCGCACAGGTCCAGATCGTGCCGGTGGGGCAAATGCCCGGGGAGGCGAAAGGCGAGCACACGATCTTTGTGTTTGACAGCCTTACACAGGAGGACATATACCACAGCGTCAGAAGCTTGCAGAGTGCGGGACAGATGAAGCTGATCGCCGGCTGCGCCGGCCTGGCAGAGGCCCTGACCCATGTGGACGCCACGGAGCGGCATACCTACCGCCCGGAGAGGAAAAAGGGGCTGCTGGTGGTCTGTGGCAGTGTGAACCCCATTTCCTTGCGCCAGATGGATGAGGCGGAACGACAGGGCATCCCCCGTTTTCACCTGCCGGCGTCGTTCCTTCTGAACGACGAGCCGGTCAACGAGGGGGAGAACAAGCTGGTATATGATGCGGTGGTGGAGGCGTGCCGCCTCCACGACAAGGTACTGATCGACTCGTGCCAGGCACCCGGGGAGCCCATGCTGCGGGATTCCGGCATTCTGCTGGAGCAGTTGAGGCAGAGGATCGCTGCCCGCCTGGGGCAACTGCTGGGAACGCTGCTGGGCGAAAACGAGGACAAGAGAGTGATGATCATCGGCGGAGATACACTGCTCGGCTTTATGACGGCCATCCGCTGCACGGAGCTGATCCCGCAGAGGGAGCTGGCCGATGGCATGGTGCTGTCCACGCTGGAGAAAAACGGGGGCACCTGTCAGGTGATCACCAAGTCGGGCGGTTTTGGCGGCGACCAATTGCTGCTGGGCTTGTAACGGCCCGCTGGGCGCAGTCGGACTCCGTTGATCGCAGGAACAAGTAAATCTGGGTTTGGGAGGTTTTTATATGTCACTGGAAAAATACAGCATGACCATGCCGCGCACGGTTTACAGCGGAAGGAATGCGCTGGAGAACCTGAAGAGCATCGTAAAGGATGCAAAGAAGGTGGCCGTATTCACGGATCGGGGGATTCTGAGCATCGGGCTTGTGGAGCTGCCGCTGAAGAAGCTGCAGGAGGCCGGGAAGGAAACGGTCGTGATCTCCGATCTGCCGCCGGAGCCCACCTATATGCAGGTGCAGAAGCTGGTGGATGAATTCAAGGCATCCGGCGCAGACTTTATCGTGGCGGTGGGTGGAGGCAGTGCAATGGATACCGCCAAGCTCGCGAGTCTGCTGGCCACGGAGCAATACACGGTAAAGGATCTGCTGGAGGATCCCTCGCTGGCTGTAAAGACGGTTAAGACCTGCTTGATCCCCACCACGGCCGGTACCGGCTCCGAGGCGACGCCCAATGCCATTGTGGCCGTTCCGGAACAGGAGCTGAAGGTCGGCATTGTCAACAGCAGCATGGTGCCGGACTATGTGGTGCTGGATGCGGAGATGATCCGCAAGCTGCCCCGGAAGATCGCGGCGGCCACCGGTATTGATGCGATGGCCCACGCCATTGAGTGCTTTACCAGCAACAAGGCAAACCCGTTCAGCGACATCTTCGCGCTGGAGGCCTTTGACCTGATCATGAACAACATTGAGAAGGCCTGCGATGATCCGGAGGCCATGGACGAAAAGAACCGCATGCAGATCGCGGCGTTCTATGCGGGCGTGGCCATTACCTGCTCCGGTACCACCGCCGTGCACGCACTGAGCTATCCGCTGGGCGGCAAGTACCACATTGCCCACGGCGTGTCCAACGCCATCCTGCTGGTGCCGGTGATGAAGTTCAACGAGCCCATGATCCGCGGGAAGCTGGCCGCAGCCTATGACCACATCGTGCACGGGGAGAAGACCTGCGTGACCGAAGAGGAAAAGAGCGCATGGGTGGTTCGGCGCATGGGCGAGATCGTCCGGCATTTGGACATCCCCACGAGCCTGTCCGAGTTCAATGTGCCACGAGAGGATCTGGACGGCCTGGTAAAGGCGGGCATGCAGGTGCAGCGGCTGCTGGTGAACAATATGCGGCCCGTGACGCCCGAGGATGCCCGGAATATCTATCTTGAGATCATGTAACTACCGGAAATAAATGAAATTGCAGAGGAGGCTATAATCATGAAGTGTGTACCGATCAAAGGCATTATTACGCCGATCCTGACCCCGATGAATGCCGACGAAAGTGTGAACCTGGATGAGCTGCGCCGCCAGATCGAGCGGCTCATTGCCGGAGGCGTGCATGGTATTTTCCCCTTTGGCACCAACGGCGAGGGCTACATTCTCAACATGGATGAGAAGATCCGCGTGCTAGAGGCGACCATCGATCAGGTGAAGGGCCGGGTTCCCGTATACGCGGGTACCGGATGCATCAGCACCCGGGACACCATCACCCTCAGCCGCGAGGCGGAGCGTCTGGGTGCGGATATCCTGTCCATCATCACCCCTAGCTTTGCCGTGGCCTCCCAGCAGGAGCTGTATGACCATTACCGCGCCGTGGCGGCCAAGGTGGATACACCCATTGTGCTGTACAACATCCCCGCGCGCACCGGCAACAAGCTGCTGCCGGAGACCGTGGCCCGACTGGCCAGGGACGTGGATGTTATCAAGGGCGCCAAGGACTCCAGCGGAGACTGGGAAAACCTGAAGGCATATATCCACCTGACGGAGGATATGGACTTTTCCGTGCTGTCCGGCAACGACTCTCTGATTTTGCCTGCTCTGAAGGAGGGTGGCGTGGGCGGTATCGCCGGCTGCTCCAACGTGTATCCGCAGGTTCTGTCCAGCATCTATGAGCTGTTCCAGGCGGGGAAGCTGGATGAGGCACAGGCAGCGCAGGACTCCATTGCCAGCTTCCGCGCCGTGTTCAAGTACGGCAACCCCAACACGGTGGTCAAGATGGCGGTCGCCATGCTGGGCCACGATGTGGGACGTTGCCGCGCACCCTTCAACCAACTGCCGCAGGAGGGCCTGGAGGCCCTTGCGGAGGTGCTGCGGGAGAACAAGGACAAGGGTATGCGCTAAGGAGGAATTCAGGTGAAACAGCTTCCGATCCTGGGCATTTCAATGGGCGATCCCTTTGGAAACGGCCCGGAAATTACCGTGAAAGCACTGGCAGACAAATCGGTCTATGAGCGCTGCCGCCCGCTGGTGGTGGGTGATGTCAGCTGCATGGAGTATGCTGCGTGGGTGGCAAAGGCCGTCTCCGGCCTGGACATGAAGGTTCGCCGGATCACCTCCGTCAGAGAAGCAAACTTCACATACGGCGTGATCGACGTATATGACCTGGGGCTTATAAAGCCACAGGATATCCCGGGGGATCTGGAGCATCCCGCCCCTTTTGGACTTGGCGCCACGGCGCTGGGCGGTGAAGCAGCGTTTCAGTATGTCAGAACAGTTATTGAGCTGGCGATGGACGGCCAGATCGACGCGACCATTACCAACGCGCTGAGCAAGGAGGCCATCAATATGGCTGGCCATCACTACAGCGGCCATACGGAGATCTACGCCGATTATACGCACACCTCCAAGTACACCATGATGCTGGCCCATGAGGCGCTGCGCGTGGTCCATGTATCCACGCACGTCTCTCTGCGCCGCGCCTGCGAGCTGGTCAAAAAGGAGCGGGTGCTGGACGTGATCCGCATCGCCGATGCTGGGTGCAGGGCCATCGGGATCAAGCACCCCAAGATCGGCGTGGCCGGGCTGAATCCGCACTGCGGCGAGAACGGTATGTTCGGCACGGAGGAGATCGAGGAGATCCAGCCGGCGATCGATGCCGCACTGGCCGAGGGGATCGACATTCCCGAAAAAAAGCCGACGCCGCCGGATACGGTGTTTTCCAAGGCCATTGGCGGCTGGTACGACATTGTGGTGGTCATGTATCACGACCAGGGACACATCCCGCTGAAGGTCAAAGGCTTTGTTTACAACCGGGCGGAGGGCCATTGGGATGCCGTGGCCGGTGTCAATGTGACGCTGGGTCTGCCTATCATCCGGGCCAGTGTGGATCACGGAACCGGTTTCGGCCATGCAGGTGACGGCCACGCCAATGAGCTGAGCCTGATCAACGCCATGGACTACGGTATTCGCATGGCCAATGCCAAGCGCGAAGGCGCCAACGCAGAACAGTGAGGTATTATATGAAGATTACTATGACAGAGGTGCTTTGCCAGGAGGGCATGGATCTGCTGCAGGGCAAGGCGGAGATTTTTGTGGCACATGATGCCAATCCCCATCACTACACCGACCAGCTGAAGGATACCGATGCGCTGATCGTCCGTGTGGCGGACAAGGGCGCCATTGACGAGGCGTCCATGCTGGCAAGCCCCGCGCTGAAGGTCATTGGCCGCACGGGTATCGGCTATGACTCCGTGGATGTGGAGGCGGCCACGCGGCTGGGTATTCCGGTGGTCATCACCCCGGGCGCTAACAACCGCAGCGTGGCCGAGCACGTTGTCGCGTTGATGATGGCCCTGTCGAAGAATCTGGTGGAGGGCGATGTGGAGCAGCGCGGGGGCAACTGGAAGATCCGCGATGCGCACAAGGCCTTTGAGGTGGAGCAGAAGGTCTGCCTGCTGGTGGGCCTGGGCACCATCGGCAAGATCGTTGCCCATCTGTGCCAGGGACTGGACATGAAGGTCATTGCCTATGACAGCTTCCTGACCAGGGAGCAGATGGCCGAGCTGGGCGTGGAGAAGTACGACGACAAGTTCGAGGCGCTGCGCACCGCCGATGTGGTGGTGGTTCAGATGCCGCTGATAGAGGGTGTTACCAACAACACCATTGCCATGCCGGAGCTGAAGGCCATGAAGTCCACAGCGCTGCTCATCAACTGCGGACGCGGCGGTTTGGTCAACGAGCCGGATCTCTGCCGGGCACTGAAGGAGGGCGAGATCGCCGGTGCGGGCCTGGACGTGTTCTGGAACGAGCCCACCCACGTGGACGACGAGATCCTGCACTGCCCCAACGTGGTCGTCAGCCCGCACAGCGCCGCGCAGACCCGCGAGGCGGTCATCAAGATGGCTACCATGTGCGTGAAGGGCTGCCTGGCCGTGTGCGACGGGAAAAAGTGGCCCTATGTGGCGGACAAGAAGGTATATGATCATCCCCGCTGGGCTGGGAAAGACTGGGCAGAGGTGTAAGGTATGAAGGAAACCGTCGCCAAGCTGAAAAAGGCGCGCCTGATGGTGCTGCTGGCCAATCTGGCATACTTTTTGGCGGTGCTTGCGCTGGGCTTTCTGATCTTTGTCAAGGGCCGGGGCGGCCTGATGTATGCCCTGGTGGCGGCTGCGGTGGTGGTCTATCTGGTGCTGATTCGGCCACTGACCGCCCGGTATAAGCGAACCGTACGCGAGGGACTCCTCCGGGAAAACGTGTGCTGCGGAATGAGCGGCTTTGCCTATCGGCCAAAGGAGGGCTTCACCGCGCAGGAATTCATGGATGCCGGGCTGATGGCCGGCGACACGGGGAAGGCCTTTCTGAGCCGCGAGCTGGTAACGGCCCGCCGGGGCGGCTTCCGGCTGAAGATGGCGGATGTGACCTTTCCGGTAAAGAAGGACGGACTGAACGCCATGTTCAACGGTTTGCTGCTGCACGTGACCAACGACGGCGTGACACTTCCGGAGCTGAACCTGACGGGCGGCGAGGAGGATGTGCCGGTGCAGACGGCGGCCCGGTCGCTGCTGGAGCAGCTGAGGGGCGACTTCCGCTTGCGAACCGGAGAACAGGGACTGTATCTGCTGGTGCGGGGGTGCTTTATCGGATTTCCGGTGAATCCGCTGCTGAACATCACGGAAAAGACCATGGAGGCGAAGCTCCTGCCGGAGGCGGACTGTGCCGTGCGCCTGGCACAGGTGCTTTCCATGCAGGGACACAGCAAGGAAAGGAATGGATGACTTATGGAAATCAAGGAACAGTCAGGAATTCGGGAGGTTTTGAAGGATGTGCCCATTCCCCGGATGTGCCAGGTACGCCAGAAGTTTGTCCGGGACGGCATCGAGGACGTGGCGGCTGTGCTGCGGGAGAAGCTGCGGGATGAGCGACTGAAAGGACGCATCCGGCCGGGTATGCGGGTGGTCATGACAGGCAGCAGCCGTCAGATTGCCAATATGCCCCTGATCCTGAAGGAGTTGGCCGCCTTTGTCCGGGAACAGGGGGGCGAGCCCTATATCATCCCGGCCATGGGCAGCCACGGCGGCGCCACAGACGAGGGCCAGAAGGCCCTGCTGGAGGGCTATGGGATCAGCGAGGAGTACTGCGGCTGCCCCATTGTTTCCAGCATGGAGACGGTTCGGGTGGGTGAGCTGCCGGACGGCGACGAGGTGCGAATGGACAAGTTTGCCCACGAGGCCGACGCGGTGATCGTTGTGGGCCGCATCAAGGCGCACACGGCTTTCCGGGGACCCTATGAATCCGGCCTGGTGAAGATGATGGCCATTGGAATGGGTAAACGGGCCGGAGCGGATTCCCTGCACCGGGCGGGCTTCGGCGTTATGGGCGAGCGGCTTCCGCAGTATGCCAAGGTGGTGTTCGACAACTGCCATGTGATCTTTGGTGTGGCACCCATCGAAAATGAATTTGACCAGACCTGCCGCATTGAGGTGATCCCGGCGGAGGATATCTTTGAGCGGGAGCCGGAGCTGCTGCGCTATGCCAAGAGCCGTCTGCCACGCATCATGTTGCCGGAGACGGATGTGCTGCTGGTGCGGGAGATTGGAAAGAACTTCTCCGGCAGCGGCATGGATCCCAACGTGACCGGAACCTTCGGCACACCCTATGCCAGCGGCGGGATCCGGAAGCAGCGCGTGGTGGTGCTGGATCTGTCGGAGCAGACGCATGGTAACTTCATCGGCTTGGGCATGGCGGATACCACCACCAAGCGAGCCTTTGAAAAGCTGGATACCAACGCAGCCTATTTCAATATGCTGACCTCCACGGTGCTTTGCGTGGGTAAGATCCCGATGATCCTGGAGGACGACCGGCTGGCCATTCAGGCGGCGCTGAAGACCCTGACCCAGGTGGACAGGGAGCACATCCGGATGGTGTACCTGAAAAATACGCTGTCGCTGGAGACGATCATGGTCTCCGAGGCGCTGCTTGATCAGGTGCGAGGCCGGGATGACATGGAGATTCTGGAACAGCCCCATCCGTTGTCTTTCGATGATGACGGGCGGCTGCTGGATCTGAACTAAAAAAAGAAGGGAGCATATCACATTGAGAAACGAAAAGTACAAGTTGGATATCATCCCGGGTATTGTGCTGATGCTGTTTTCCATCGGCTACCTGGCGATGATCCCGTCCATCGTCGAATTTAAGGGCATGGGCGCCACGCCGCTGACCAACCGCTTTGTGCCCTATCTGTGGGGTGGTGCGCTGCTGGTGCTGAGCGTGTGGATCCTGATCCGCGGCCTGCGCAAGCGGAAAAAGTTCCTGGCCGAGGGCGGTCAGATCAAGAAGACGCCGCTGGGCGCGGTGCTCAAGGAGTATCGCGAGGTGGTGGCGAGCTTTGTCGCACTGGCCATCTATGTGGGACTGATGAACTTCCTGGGCTTTGCCATCTCCACGGCGCTCTATGTATTTGCCCAGATCATCATTCTGACCCCGAAGAAGAAGTGGAAGGAGACGGTGCTTCCCGCTGTGATCACGGCGGTTCTGACCGGCGGCGTCCTGTTCTACATCTTCCGGTACCTGCTCAACGTGCTGCTTCCTGTCGGCATTCTGAGCGTATTCGGACTGTAAGAAAGTGAGTGTGACCCCATGATTTTAGAAGGCCTGACTGCGGTGCTCCAGCCGCTGACCATCATTCTGGTGGCACTGGGTACTATCGTTGGTATTATTTTCGGCTCCATCCCCGGCCTGACGGCGACCATGGCCATTGTCATGTTCCTGCCGGTGACCTATTCCATGACCTCCTCGCAGGGCATTTCCATGCTGATGGCCCTGTACATCGGCGGCATCTCCGGCGGTCTGATCTCCGCCATCCTGCTGAACATCCCTGGCACGCCCTCCTCCGTGACTACCTGCTTTGACGGAAAGCCAATGGCGGACAAGGGAGAGGCCGGAAAGGCACTGGGCGCCGGCGTAGTGTTCTCGTTCATCGGCACGATCATCGGCCTGATCCTGCTGATCGTGCTCTCCCCGGTGCTTTGCAACTTCGCCCTGAAGTTCCAGGCGTATGAATACTGCGCGCTGGCCATCTTCTCCCTGTCGATGGTGATCGCGCTGACGGGACACGATATGCCCAAGGGACTCATCAGCGCCGTGCTGGGCGCACTGCTGGCCACAGTGGGCCTTGCCCCCATCGACGCCAAGCCCCGCTTCACCTTTGGTATGTACCAGCTTAACAACGGCTTTGCCCTGGTGGTGCTGCTGATCGGTCTGTTTGCCATCTCCGAGATCATGGCCTACGCCGAGACGGTGCGTCATCCCCAGGACTACACAGTGCGTCAGAGCGTCAAGATCAAGGGCGTGGGCTTCTCCATGAAGGAGTTTGTCGGCCAGATCCCCAATGCGATCATCTCTGCGCTCATCGGTGTGGGTATCGGTATCCTGCCCGGTATCGGCGGCGGCGTGAGCTGCATGATCTCCTACACCGTGTCCAAGAACACCTCCAAGCGGCGTGAGCTCTATGGAACCGGTATTATGGACGGTGTTGTGGCCTCCGAGACGGCCAACAACGGCACCATCGGCGGCGCAATGATCCCCCTGCTGGCGCTGGGTATCCCCGGCGATGCCGTTACCGCCATGCTGTTGGGCGGCCTGCAAGTCCACAACGTGGCACCCGGCCCGCTGATCTATGAGAAGAACGGCGCAGTGGTGTATGCCATCTTCTTCGCCATGGCCCTCTCCGCCATCTTCATGATGGTGTTCATGCTGTTCGGTATGAGACTGTTCGTCTCCGTGCTGAAGATCCCCAAGAACTTTCTGCTGCCGGTTATCATCGTGCTGTGCGGCATCGGTGCCATCGGTAATGCCAACAACGTTTTCGACACCTACAGCATGGTAGCCTTCGGCCTGATGTCCTATCTGCTCATTAAGGCCAAGGTGCCGACGGTGCCCATGATCCTGGGCTTCATTCTGGGGCCCATGTTCGAGGAGAATCTGCGCCGCGTTTCCCAGCTGGCCTCCAGCGACTCGTTCATCAACCACCCCATTTTCTGCGTATTTATTGTTGTGACGGCGATCGTTGTCGTTCTCTCCATCCGTGCCAACCGCAAGGATGCCCTCCGCGCTCAGCAGGAGGAGCTGGCACAGCTGGCGAAGATGAAAGCGGCGCAGAGCGACGGTGAATAAATAAAAAAAGGAGAACAAAACATGAAAAAAGTAATTTCCCTGTTTCTGGCCGTGATGATGGCCCTGTCTCTGGTTGCTTGTGCCGGTGGCGGCGACAGCGACGTTGATCCCAACGTGGAATGGAAGCCCACCAAGACCATCAATATCTATATGACCCACGGCGCCGGCGGCGACACCGACTATATGGGCCGCCAGCTGGCTACCGCACTGGAGAAGGTGCTGGGCGTGTCCGTGGTGGTCACCAACGTCACCGGTTCCAACGGCGCTACCTGCATGCAGCAGTATAAGGACGGCGACAAGGACGGCTACACCCTCATCGCCACCAACACCGCTGCCCTGAACGGCAACGAGGCCACTGGCATGGTGGACTTCGGCTATGACGCCTTTGAGCCTGTTGCCGTGTATGGCCTGCAGTCCGGCGAGAACATCGTTGTCCCCGCTGATGCCCCTTATGACACCCTGAAGGATCTGATCGATGCCTCTAAGGCAAACCCCGGCCAGATCAAGTACGGTATCTCCACCGGTGGCGGCGTGTATATCCAGGCCTGCGTGCTGACGAACCTGGGCGGCGCTGACTTCAACATCATCGATGCCGGCGACGGCGCGACCCGCCTGACCGCCCTGCTGGGCGGCGAGGTGGATGCGACCTCTCTGCCTTACTCCACCGCTGCGGACTATATTGAGAAGGGTCAGCTGAAGACCCTGTGCACCTGCCTGTCCAAGGCTCCTGACCTGCTGCCTGGTATCCCCGCCGCCAGCGAGACGGTACCTGAGCTGGTGATTGACACCGAGTATGCCCTGCTGGCTCCCAAGGGCACTCCCGCCAACATCGTGAAGGCCCTGAACGAGGCGGTGCAGCAGGCCACCGGTACCGCCGAGTGGAAGGAGATCGTCAACAACTACTGCTATCAGAATCCCTTCGTTCTCGACGTGGAGGCGACCATTGCCAACCTGAAAGAGCAGCGTGATCTGTTCCAGAGCTTTGTGCCCTTCCTGTAAGCCGAGCGGAATTCCTGAACAGAAACCATAAGCAAGTGAAAGGAAGGTCCCGCTCCCGCGGGGCCTTCCTTCTTCCAAAACGGAGGGACAAGAGACATGAGCACAGAATTGCTGCGGCTGGAGCTGGTTCTCATGCTGCTGACGGGAACGGGCTTCTTTCTGTACAAGCGGCGGATCCTGACAGAGGAGGGGCGGAAGTGCCTGACGGATATTGTGACGGACGTGGTGCTGCCGTGCAACATTTTCCTGTCCTTTTTGGGCAGTGGCGGCGTGGAAGTGCTGCGAACATCTTTTGTCACGGTGGGACTCAGTATCGTCACGATTATGGGAGGCTCATTTTTGGGCCGATTTCTGTACCGGCGGATGCCGCCGCAGAGGAGAGCTGTGTATCAATACGGTATCGCCAACTCCAACGCGATTTTCATCGGAATGCCCATTATCCATAATTTGCTGGGGGCGGATGGCGTTTTACAGCTGTCCATGTATATGATCTTTGCCCGCGTGTTCATCTGGACCTATGGCTTGTCGCTTTATACCGGCACGCAGGGTAGCCGGCGCGCGGCCCTGAAGAAGCTGGTGGTGCAACCGGCCATGATCGCGGCCTATCTGGGTATCGCTGTTATGCTGACGGGGGTAGAGATACCGCAGTTTCTGCTGGACACCGCCGGGTATCTCAGCCAGTGCCTGACGGCGCTGAGTATGCTGCTGGTGGGAACGGTGCTGGTGGAGATGAACCTGAGAGATCTGCTGCAATGGAACGTGTGGGGTTTTTGCGGCGTGCGGCTGGCCTTGCTGCCCGGGCTGACGCTGCTGCTGTGCCGGCTGCTGGGCGTGCCCTATATCGTGGCGGGTACCTGCACACTGCTGAGTGGTATGCCGGCGGCCAGTTTGACGGCCGTGCTGGCGGTGCGGTACCGGGTGGATGCCCATACGGCTGCGAGCCTGGTGGCGCTGAGCACGGTGCTGTCCGCCGTCACCATTCCCGCGTGGTATATGGTGCTGCAGCTGGTATGGTAGAATGAAAGAGACAAGATACCGACCTGCCGCAAGGCAGGTCGGTTTGAGGGGAAGATTTTGTTGTCAGGCGGTGGTGCCCACGTCCCACACTACAAATTCATCGTCGCCCATGCCGAATAGTTCACTCTTGGTGGGCTGGCCGGAGGCCACGGCCAGCAGCGCCTCAAAGATCTCGTGGCCCATCTGCTCCAGTGTCTTGTCCCCGTCGATGACGGAACCAGCATTGAGGTCGATATCGTCCGTCTGGGTCTCAAAGCGGTAGGTGTTGGAGGAGATCTTCAGCGTGGGCATATGCCGGCTGCCATAGCAGGAGCCGCGGCCTGTGGTGAAGGCGCAGAGGTTGGCCCCGCCTGCAAACATGGCCGCAGCGGATACCGGGTCGTAGGAGGGGGAGTCCATGATGACGAAGCCGCTCTCCCGGATCGGCTGCGCATAACCGATCACGGCGTTGAGGGGCGTGCTCCCGGCCTTGCGGGTGCTACCTAGCGCCTTCTCCAGCACGTTGGTGATGCCGCCGGCGTTGTTGCCGGGCGTGACCTTCCCGTTGATCTGGGAATCCGTGCCCTTGAGATAGCTGCGCCACCAGTCCATCATATCCAGCACCTGCTGGGCAACCTGGGGCGACCGCGCACGGCGTACCAGCGCCCCCTCGAAGCCCACAAATTCCGTGGGCTCCGTCAGAATGGCGGTTCCGCCCTGGCGAACCAGCAGATCCATAGCGATGCCCAGTGCGGGATTGGCCGAAACGCCGGAGAACGCGTCCGATCCACCGCATTCCAGCGCAACCTTCAGGCGGCTGACGGGAACCGTCTCGCGGTGGCAGGTATTGGCCTGAGCCAGCAGTTCCTCCACCAGGTGCACGCCCTTTTCCACGGTTTTGCGCGAGCCGCCATCCTCCTGAATGACCAGGCGGCGGAGCATGGGGCCGGGTGCGGCCTGCATACTTGAGAGGAGTGCATCGATGTTGTTGTTCTCGCAGCCCAGTGCGCAGATCACGGTTCCGGCAATGTTGGGGTTTCTGGCGGCTCCGCCCAGCACCCGCTGCATATACTCCAGTGGCGCGCCGCTCTTCTCGATGCCGCAGCCGGTAGAGGTGACCAGCGGCACCACCGCGTCCACGTTGGGGAAGGCGGCCATGACCTCGTCGCTGAAATGCGCGGCGATGCGCCGCACCACTGTGGCGGCACAGTTGCTGCAGGCGATGATGGCGATGCAGTTGCGGGTACCCACGCTGCCATCGGGGCGCAGATAGCCCTGAAAGCTGCGCCGCTGCTCCGGAGGTACCAGCTGAAGCGGCCGGTAGTCCTTGCAGAAATCCAGATGCTCGATGACGGTATCAAAATAGATGGTATCATTGTGCATCAGGGTTCCCGGTTCCACATCCCGGGAGGCGTAGCCGATTACGGTGTTGCACTTGAGGACGGGCTCGCCCTTGGCAATGGGTCTTGTGGCGATCTTGTGCCCCTGGGCAATGGCGCTTTGGGTGGTGATGCCCTCGCTGGCGAGAAACGTTCCGGCGGGGATATCCCTGCGGGCCAGGATGGTGTTGTCCGCGGCATCCAGCCGGATCACGGGATCCGAAACAGGTGTGGTCATACCGGCACCTCTTGCTCACATGTACTGTCGCAGCTGGGAAATGTAGGCATCAATACGCTCCATCTCCTGTTGCGTGATGACCTCTGTGGGACGGCAGACGCGCTTGTCCACGAAGCCCAGCGTGCTCATGGCATACTTGGTGGAAGCGGTCTGGCTCTTGGCCATGGGATAGATCCGGCAGATCTCATCGACAATGGCGCCCCACTTCATGGCATTTTCGATGTCCTTTTTGCGGCCATACTCATAGACGTTGATGTGGGCCTTCGGGAAGAGGGGAGCCAGAGAGGGAACATAGCCATCGGCGCCCATCAGCATACTGGGAACAGCCAGATTGGTGGAGCCCTGCAGCACCTGGAAGTCCCTGTCCCGGAAATAGTTCAGAAGCTTGATGAAGGCGGGGAAGTTGCCGGAGGTATCCTTCACGCCCACGACCTTGTCGATCTGGGAGAGCTTGATGATCGTGTCTGCGGTAAGGTTTTGGCCGGTGAAGGGCGGGATGTTGTAGATCATGAGATCCGCCTGGGTATGACGGCTGATCTCCTCAAAGTGCTGCACTGTCTCGTCCTGTGTGGCATGGCGTGCATAGAAAACCGGCGTTACGACAGCCGTCTGGCCGCCCATGTCCTCAAAACGCTTGATGTTGTCGATGACACGCTGCGTGCTGGAGTCCATGCAGCCGGCGATCAGGGGTACGCGGCCCTTGCACGCATCCAGCGCAATGCGGATGGACCGGTCGCGTTCGGCCTGTGTCAGGGCCATGCATTCACCATTGGAGCCACAGACAAAAATGCCGTGGATGCCGTGGTCGATGCAGTGGTCGATCAGCTGCCGCAGGCTCTTTTCATCCACATGCTCATGCTCGTCGATGGGGGTGATGATCGGGGGGACGACGCCAAATACCTTCTGCTTCATGTCAATACACTCCTTTTGATCCATTCGGTGCAAAGGCACCCTATGCGATAGGATAAGTATACCGCAGGGAGAAGAAAAAGTATTTGGAAAATACCTTGAGGAATTTGCACAAATCCCAGCTATTCAGAGAGGGAGATTGACAACACAAGCGAAACATGAGATATGTAACACAGGCACATTTGAGAGAAAAAGACGGTTTTCATCCGTTACAAAAAAGATAGAGGAGGATCCACGCATGGAATATTTACAGAGAGAGACCATTCAAAAGAACGCTCTGCCCGGACGCGTGGTGCAGAACGCGGTGGGGCACAACAGCGCCCTGAGCAGCGAGAAGATGACCGTGTCCTTTTGCCACTACAGCGCGGGGAGCGGGCCTATGGCGCCGCACAATCACGCGGAGGAGTCCGTGGTGGTGCTGGCCTGCCGCGGTGCATACGTTTTGTGGGGCGATGGGCCGGATCAGCTTACGCACAGGCAGGAGCTGCAGGTGGGCGATCTGATGCACTTTCCGGAGCTGGAGTGGCATGTATTCCGCTATGAGGAGGGTGGCTTCTTGGATGCGCTGTGCATCTATGGTCAGGTGACGAACATCCGCCCGGAGGAGATCCAGAAAAACAAGTGACGATCACAAGGGGGTGACACTATGAACGAACAGACGCTGCCACTGTCGGTGCTGCAGATGCCTCCGCTGCCGGACGAGGTTGCCGTGAGGAAGCTGCTGGATCATGTGCGGACAGGACAATGCGGCAAGTTGGTGGTGCTGGATGATGACCCGACCGGTATTCAAACGGTGCACGACGTTCCGGTTTACACGGACTGGAGTCGGGAGACACTGCTGCAGGGCTTGCAGGAACAGGGGAATATGTTCTTTGTGCTCACGAATTCCCGCAGCTTTTCCCGGGAAAAGACGCAGCAGATCCACCGGGAGATCGCCGGGAATCTGGCGTGGGCCGCCCGGCGGACAGGTACGGAATTCCAGCTGCTGTCCAGGGGAGATTCCACGCTGCGGGGACATTATCCGCTGGAGACGGAAACCCTGCGCCAGGAGCTGGAGAAGCAGCTGCCGGTACATTTTGACGGCGAGATACTGATGCCGTATTTTGGCGAGGGAGGACGCTACACCATTCACGGCGTGCACTATGTCCGCGCCGGGGAGCATCTGATCCCGACCGGGCAGACGGAGTTTGCGCGGGATGCCACATTTGGGTATCATGCCTCCAACCTGGCCGAGTGGTGCCAGGAGATGACAGAGGGACGGTGCAGCGCAGCCTCCGTGGTCTGTATCACGCTGGAGGAGTTGCGGGCCATGGACGTGGACGGGATCGTGAACAAGCTGATGCAGGCGCATGATTTCACGCGCTATGCGGTGGATGCGGCGGACGACCGGGACGTGGAGGTGTTTGCCGCGGCTCTGATGCGGGCCATCGGAGCCGGAAAGCGCTATTTGTTCCGCTGCGCGGCGGGACTTGTCCGTGTGCTGGGCGGCGTGGAGCGCCGCGATCTGCTGGCTGGAGCAGAATTGCGGGTGGGGCGCGGCCCGGGGCTCATTTGGGTTGGCTCTCATGTGAAAAAAACAACTGAGCAGCTGCAGTGGCTGCTGCAGGCGCAAATGCTGCTGGAGCCGGTCTGCTTTGATGTGTCATGCGCCGAAGACAAGGATGCTCTCCTGCGGGAACGGAATCGGGTGCTGGAGCAGATCGAGATGGCCCTGGCGGCGGGACACACGGCCGTGGTCTATACCAGCCGCCGCCTGATCCTGGCCCGGGGGAACCGGCCGCAGGACAATCTGGCCATCAGCGTGGGGATCTCGCAGGCATTTTCCTCTCTGGCGGCGCAGCTGCGCACACGGCCGGGCTATATCATTGCCAAGGGCGGTATCACCTCCAGTGACATCGGCGTCAGGGGTCTGGGCGTGCGGCGGGCCTGGGTACTGGGTCAACTGCTTCCGGGTGTTCCCGTGTGGCGAACCGGGGAAGAAAGTCGGTTCCCGGGGCTTCCGTATGTGATTTTTCCGGGGAATGTCGGCGATGAGGACAGCCTGCGCCGGGCGGCAGAGATCCTGGAAGCGGCACGCAGACCATATGCGCAATGACATCTCCGTGCACAGAGTGGTGAAGATGGAAAAATGCCGAAACCAGCTGATCCCGGAGCACCGGCATTCCTTTTTCCACTACATTTACTGTCTGAGCGGCCACACCTTCGTGACGGTGAATCACATGACGCTGCTCACCGGGGCGCATACACTGGTACTGGTTCCGCCGCAGACGGATCACTCAATTCTAGGGCTGGACGTAGCGTGCAGCATCGATGTAAAATTCTCCTGCTCGGCTGCATGGGAACAGGAGCTTTTGGAGCTGCCCTATTTTTTCGCGTCACTGGGAGATTATGAGGATCATCTGCTGCGCGCCATTTTTGAGGAGGCGGTGGGGCAGCATGAACAGTACGACGAGCTGATCAACCTGCATCTGTATGAGCTGCTGATCCTGCTGCTGCGCCGTCAGCATCAGAGCCAGGGGCTGTGGCAGGAGGCCTCGGTCTATCCGTTTTCCACGGACACGGATCCACAGGTGCAAAAGATCCTGAAGCTGATCGAAAGTCACCTCTGTCAGCCTCTGCGGATCGGGGATCTGGCGGGAGAGCTGGGCTACAATAAAAACTACTTCCAGGCGTTTTTCAAGGAACACGTGGGGATCAACCCCAGCGCCTATATCAACCAGAGAAAGATATCCCGGGCCAAGAAGCTGATGCTGTATTCCCACATGAATGTTACGGAAATCTCCGCGTATCTGGGCTTTCAGAGCATCCACTATTTCAGTCGTCTGTTCAAACAGCTGACGGGCATTACACCCACGGAGTACATCCAGCGCACCAAGCAGACGGTTTCCATCAACGTGGTAAAGAACGAATATACGCCCGCTGGGCAGTTCGAGATCCCGCTACAGAGCAAAGAATGACACAGAAAATGAGGGAACGTCATGGACAAAGCCAAGACGTTCCCTCAAAAACTGGGCCGCGTTTTTTTGTTCCAATGCTTCGGAGACGTTTAGCGGATGGCCAGGACGGTGTAGTCCTTGGCCTCCACGGCCCGGCGCAGGGTCTCATCCTCCACCGGGGAGGAGAGGGTCACCACGGCGGTGCCGCTCTCGTGGCTGACCTGGGCCTGCTGCACCTGGGGCAGCTCCTCCAGCGCCTTCTTCACCGCAGCCTCGCAGTGGGGGCACATCATGCCCTTGATCTCCATGGTCTTTTCCATTGTTGTTGCCTCCTTGTTTGTTTTGTGTGATTTTTGCTTGCGTTTATGATCGTGCCGGGGATCCCGGAGCTTGCAGAGGTTCAGCCGCAGGGCGTTGGACACCACGCAGAAGCTGGACAGGCTCATGGCCGCCGCCCCGAACATGGGGCTCAGGGTCAGGCCCAGGGGGATGAAGACACCGGCGGCCAAGGGGATACCGATGGTGTTGTAGAAAAACGCCCAGAACAGGTTTTCGTGGATGTTCCGCAGGGTGGCGCGGCTGAGCCGGATGGCGGCGGGCACGTCCATGAGGCTGCTGTTCATCAGCACCACGTCCGCCGCGTCGATGGCCACGTCTGCCCCTGCGCCGATGGCGATGCCGGTATCGGCACGGGTCAGGGCCGGGGCGTCGTTGATACCGTCGCCCACCATGGCCACGCGGCCCTGACGGCCCAGCTGTCGCAGCGCGGCCTCTTTGCCCTCCGGCCGCACGCCGGCGATGACCTCGTCCACCCCGGCCTGCTTGCCGATGGCTCGGGCTGTGCGCTCGTTGTCGCCGGTGAGCATCACCACGCGGATGCCCATATTCCGAAGCTGCCGCACCGCCTGGGGGCTGTCCGGCTTGATGGTATCCGCCACGGCGATGAGGCCCAGCAGCGTCTCATCCCGGCTAAACAGCAGCGGGGTCTTGCCCTGGGCAGCCAGGGCCTCCGCCTGAGACCGGATGGCCGGAGGAAGGGAGACCCGCCCGGCCATAAAGGCGGCGCTGCCGCCCCAGAGTATGCTGCTGCCCAGATGGGCGGTGACGCCGTTGCCGGGCAGGGCGCGGAAATCCGTTACCTCCGGTGCGTCCATCCCGGCGCAATAGGCCACGATGGCCCGGGCCAGGGGGTGCTCGCTGCGCTGCTCCAGGGCCAAGGCCAGTTCCAGCAGCTCGTCCTGCGTCACGCCCTCCGCCGCCAGCAGTTCCGTTACCTCCGGCTGGCCGGAGGTGATGGTGCCGGTCTTGTCCAGGGCCACGATTTCCACCCGACCGGCGGCCTCCATGGAGGCGGCGGTTTTGAACAGGATGCCGTTTTTGGCTCCCAGGCCGCTGCCCACCATGATGGCCACGGGGGTGGCCAGGCCCAGGGCGCAGGGGCAGCTGATGACCAGCACGGAGATGCCACGGGCCAGGGCGAAGCCTACTGGCTGGCCCAGCAGCAGCCACACCGCCGTGGTGACGGCGGCAATGGCCATCACCGCCGGGACGAACACGCCGGATACCCGGTCGGCGGTCTTGGCGATGGGGGCCTTGGTGGCGGCGGCGCTCTCCACCATGCGGATGATCTGGGAGAGGGTGGTGTCCTGTCCCACCCGGGTGGCCCGGCAGCGCAGGAAGCCCGACTGGTTCACCGTAGCGGCGGACACGCCGTCCCCCGCCGCCTTATCCACGGGGACGCTCTCGCCGGTCAGGGCCGACTCGTTGACGGCGCTCTCGCCCTCCAGCACCACGCCGTCCACGGGGATGCTCTCGCCGGGGCGCACCAGGAAGATATCCTCCTGTTGCACCTGTTCCACCGGGATCGTCTCCTCCCGGCCCTGGCGCAGCACCGTGGCGGTTTGGGGTGACAGGGCCATCAGGCTCCTCAGGGCGTCGGTGGTCTTGCCCTTGGAGCGGGCTTCCAGAAGCTTTCCCACGGTGATGAGGGTGAGGATCATGGCGGCGGACTCAAAATACAGATCCATGCCGTGGCGCATGACGGCCTCCGCGTCGCCCCGGCCCTGGGCGGCGCTCATGGCAAAGAGCACATAGGTGCTGTAGCCAAAGGCTGCCGTGGCACCCAGGGCCACCAGACTGTCCATATTGGGGGCCCGGCACCACAGGGCCCGGTAGCCGCTGATGAAGAAACGCTGGTTGATGACCATCACCGCCGCCGTCAGCAGTAGCTGGGCAAGGCCCATGGCCACATGATCCTCTGCCAAAAAGGCCGGTACCGGCCAGGACCACATCATGTGCCCCATGGACAGGTACATCAGCACCAGCAAAAAGCCCAGGGAGCACAGGAGCCGCCGCTTCAGCCGGGGCGTCTCGCGGTCGGCCAGGGCCTCTGCCTCCCGGTCGGGCGCGGGCTCCGCGCCCTTCTCCGCCGCGCCGTAGCCCGCCGCCGTGACGGCGGCGATGACGGCCTGGGGGTCGGCGCTGCCCTCCACGCCCATGGAATTGGTCAGCAGGCTCACCGCGCAGTCCGTGACACCCGGCACCTGCCGCACCGCTTTTTCCACCCGGGCCGAGCAGGCGGCGCAACTCATGCCCGTTACGTTATATTGTCTCATATATTCTCCCTATTTCATCAGCCTTTGCAGTGTGGACACCAGCTCATCGATGACCTCATCCCGGCCCTGGCGGATGTCCTCCGCCACGCAGCTGCGGATGTGGCTGGCCAGCAGCTCCTTGTTGAAGGCGTTCACCGCTGCGTTCACCGCCGCCGACTGGATCAAAATGTCCGGGCAGTAGGCCCCGGCCTCCACCATGCCCCGGATGCCCCGGATCTGTCCCTCGATGCGGTTGAGCCGGTGGATCAGGCTGGTATACTCCTCCGCTGTGCGTTCTTTTTTACGCCCTGTGCAGCAGCTCATCTCGTCCATTGCGTTGCCCCGCTTTCCTGTTTGATACCCCGTGGGGGTATCCATATACTATACCCCCTACGGGTATTTGTCAAGGAGTTTCCTGCGCCGAAACCTTCGCGCCTCGTAACAGTTTTCCCACTTCATCCAAAAAAATGCCTGAAAAACGGAGGAAAATGTGTTTGTTGAGCACTTTCTTTTCTCTGTACATGGTGATATAATAAACGATTGTGTAAAGATAATAGCGAAGGAGAGGTTTCCCATGGAAAAAGAAAATAAACTGGGTACCATGCCCATATCCAAACTGATTTGGAATATGTCTTTGCCCATTATCGCCTCCATGCTGGTGCAGGCCCTGTATAACATCGTGGACAGCGTGTTCGTCTCCCGGGTGTGCGAGGAGGCGCTGACTGCCGTGTCCCTGGCTTTCCCGGCCCAGAACCTGATGATCGGCCTGGCCACCGGCACCGCCGTGGGCGTGAACGCCCTGATGGGCCGTGCCCTGGGGGCTAAGGATCAGAAGCGGGCGGACACCGTGGCCATCAATGGCCTGTTTTTGGCGGTGGTGGGCTTTGTCATCAGCGCGGTGCTGGCGCTGAGCTTCGCCGGGTTCTTCTTCAGGGCCCAGACGGAGATCGATTACGTTGTCGAAAACGGTACGCTGTACCTGTGGATCTGCTGCGGCGGCAGCCTGGGTATGTTCTGCTCCGTCATGCTGGAGCGGCTGCTGCAGGGCACCGGGCGGTCCATCCTGTCCATGTGGACGCAGGGACTGGGCGCCATCGTGAACATCATCCTGGATCCCATCTTCATCTTCGTCCTGGACATGGGCGTGGCCGGTGCAGCCATTGCCACGGTCATCGGCCAGTTCTGCGGCTGCGGTCTGGCCCTGTACTTCAACCTGAAGAAGAACCATGACATCCATCTGTGCTTCCGGGGCTTCCGGCCCAACTGGCGCATCATTGGCAACATCTACGCCATCGGCCTGCCCAGTGTGATCATGGTGGCCATCGGCTCGGTGATGACCTTCTGCATGAACAAGATCCTCATCATCTTCCATGAGGCCAAGGAAACGGCCGCCACGGCCTTCGGCATCTACTTCAAGCTCAACAGCTTCGTGTTCATGCCCGTGTTCGGCCTGAACAACGGCGTGGTGCCCATTGTGGCCTATAACTATGGCGCGCAGAATCGCCGCCGCATGGTGGAGACCATCAAGCGCAGCGCCATCTACGCCTCCTGCATTATGGTGCTGGGCATGATCATCTTCTGGGCCATTCCCGGGCCGCTGCTGAAGATCTTCGACGCCACAGACACCATGCTCCAGGTGGGTATCCCGGCCCTGCGGATCATCTCCATCAGCTTCTGCGTCGCCGGCGCCTGTATCGCCCTGGGCAGCTCCTTCCAGGCCTTGGGACGCTCCGTGTACTCCATGATCACTTCCTTTATCCGGCAGCTGGTGTTCTTGATCCCCATCGCCTATGTCTTGGCCCGCTACGGTCAGAGCATCGGCAACAGCAACCTGGTCTGGTGGTGCTATCCCATTGCGGAAATCGCCTCCCTGATCGTGACGCTGCTGTGCTTCCGCCGGCTGTACCGCACGGTCATTGCACCCATCCCGGAAAACGGGCCCCGGACAGATATGTAAATCTATGTAAGTTAAAGAGGCAGCGCCGATGGCGTTGCCTCTTGGTTTATTGGTCAGCGGACAGTTGGTGGGGGAAGTGGACGCAGACGGTGGTGCCCCGGCCGGGCTGGCTGCTCAGGCTCACGGAAGCGCCCAGGTAGGCGCAGGCGTGTTTGACGATGGACAGGCCCAGGCCGGTGCCGCCGATCTGGCGGGAGTGGCTCTTGTCCACCCGGTAAAAGCGCTCAAATACCCGATCCTGCTCCTCCGGCGGGATGCCGATGCCGGTATCCGTCACCGTCAGGGTGCTGTTGGCGGCGCTGATGGTGACGGTGCCGCCGGGCACGTTGTATTTGATGGCGTTTTCTACCAGGTTGAAGGCGATCTCGTGCACCAGGCGCGGCACGCTTTGCAGGGCGCAGGGCTCCGTTTGCAGCCGAAGGGTTACTTGGCACTGCCGGGCCTTTTCCTCCAGCTGGGCAGCGGTCTCCCGCACCACGGCATCCAGCACCACGGTTTGGCTGGGCAGGGGGGCACCTTCGTCCAGCTGGGACAGGCGGAGGATGTCCTCGATGAGACTCAGCAGCCGGGCGGCCTCCCGGTGGATGTGGCTGACGAAGCGGGAGGTGTCCTCCGGCTTTACGAGACCAGACTCCAGCAGCTCCGCGCTGCCCAGGATGGAGGTCAGGGGGGTTTTCAGCTCGTGGGAGACATTGGCGGTGAACTCCCGGCGGCTGCGCTCCGCCTGGGCCCGCTCCGTCACATCGAAGGTCAGCAGCACCAGGCCGACGCTGCGGCCATCGGACTCGATGCGGCTGATATCCAGCTGATAGATCCGGTCGCCGCGCTCCAGGCGCAGCTCGCTGCGGCCACTGTCGCGGGCGCGGGTCAGGGCCTCGCTGACCTGACAGCTGCGCTCCACGGCAGCGAAGTCGCGGCCTACGGCGTCGCCTGCGGCGTCGAACAGCAGCCGGGCTGCCGGGTTGATGCTCAGCAGCACGCCGCTTTCGTTCAGCAGCACCAGGCCCTCGTTCATGCTGCCGGTGATCTGCTCCAGCTCGTCCTTCTTCTGCTGCAGGGCCTGCAGCTGCACGTCGATCTGGCGGTTCTGCTGATCCATGCGGCGCAGCAGGGGGGCAAGCTCATCGTAGCTCTGATTTTCCAGCGGGTGATCCAGATCCAGGCGGTTCAGCGGCTCCACGATGCGGCGGGACAGGCCACGGGCCAGGAAGAAGGCCAGCAGCATGGCCGCGGCCAGCACCAGCAGCACCGGCTGCAGCATCCCCATCACCAGCAGCGCCATGGTGGCCTGGCCGGTGGAGATACGCAGCACCGTCCCGTCGGACAGCAGGCGCGCCCGGTAGAGTGTACGCTCTAGCAGGGTATCGGAATAGCGAGTGCTCTGGCCCTCGCCGCTGCGCAGGGCCTCCTGCACCTCCTCTCGCTGGGCGTGGTTCTCCATGTGCCCGGCATCGGCTTGGGCATCATAGAGGACGGAGCCGTCGGCGGCGATCCAGGTGAGGCGGAAGCGCTCCTGGGGCAGGGACTCCAGGTAAGACAGGCCGGAGGTCTCCACGCCGGTGGCGGCCAGGGACAGCTCATCGGCCAGCTGCTGCTCCTGCACGCCGCCGAAGTAGTCGTACAGGCAGCCCATGATGATGATGAGGCTGGCCAGCAGAACGCCGCCCACCGCCGCCATGATGGCACGATAGATCTTTCCCGTCATGCTCCTGCCTCCAGGCGATAGCCCACGTTGCGCACGGTCTCGATATATTTGCCGTAGGGGCCCAGCTTTTGCCGCAGGGTGCGGATGTGCATGTCCAGGGTGCGGGTCTCGCCCACATAGCTCTCGCTCCAGACCTGGGCAAAGAGCTGCTCGCGGGTAAAGGCCGTGCCGGGATGGGACAGGAACAGCCGCAGCAGCTCATACTCCTTATAGGTCAGGGTCAGGCGCTGGCCGTCCAGGCTGACGGTGTGCTCATCCTGGTTCAGGCACAGGCCTTCCAGCCGCAGCAGCTTCTGGGGCGCGGGGCCTTGGCAGCGGCGCAGCACCGCCTTGATGCGGGACACCAGCTCCATGATGCCGAAGGGTTTGACCACGTAGTCATCCGCCCCCAGATCCAGGCTCTGGATCTTGTCGTATTCCGCGCCCTTGGCCGTGGCCATGATGACGGGCAGGCTCTGCAGCCGCGTATCCGAACGGATGCGGCGCAGCAGCTCCACGCCGTCCACACCGGGCAGCATCACATCCAGCACCACCAGCTCAGGGCACTGGCTCTGCAGTGCCTCCCAGAAGGAGGTGCCGTCGGCAAAGCCCTGGGCCTCGAAGCCCGTGGAGCGCAGCGCATACAGCTCGATATCCCGGATGGCGGCGTCATCCTCTACACACCAGATCATCATGTAACCTCCTTGTGAACACCGGTGACGGAATAGATCACCCACTCGGCCAGATTGGCGGCGTGGTCACCGATGCGTTCGAAATATTTGGCGATCATCATCCAAACCTCCCCGCTATATACGCCCCGGTACGCTTGTCCCGGGGCCTGCTGCATATTGTGGGTAACGATAACAATAGTATACTTCTCCTTCAGCGAAAGCGCAAGGTCTTCTATCCGGGAGGTGGAGATGGGATCTAGGGCCGAGGTGGGCGGTGATGCTCAGCTCCGATGCCGACAGGATACTCATAGACACTTCTTCCTTTGAAAATACTTGCTCACTCCGGCGGCGCACAGATCCAGCAGGACGGCCAGCAGCAAAATGGCGGTGCCGCCGGACTGGCAGCTCAGGGCCAGAAGGACCGTCAGAAGAACAGCGATCCGCTTTTTCACATCGTAATTACACTCCTTGTCGTGTGATCTGTGAGCTCCCGTGTAAACGCTAATATAAAAGTGAGCCACTTAGCAGGTAAACGCTCATGAATAAT
>CAZUYE010000009.1:0-40010 GCA_964624925.1 uncultured Oscillospiraceae bacterium
GGAGACGATAACCTTACGGGCCTCGAACTTCATGGTGCGGGAGGTGTTGCCGATGCGCTCGATCTCGCCATAGGCCTCGATGTAGTCGCCGGCATAGACGGGAGCCAGGAACTCCACGTTGTCATAGGCGCAGAACAGGCCTTCATCGCCGTCGCACTTGATGAGCAGCTCAGTAGCCACGTCGCCGAACAGGTGCACCATGTGTGCGCCGTCCACCAGATTTCCGCCGTAGTGAGCATCCTTGGCACTCATACGCAGACGCAGGGTAGAAGTCATCTTTTCCATAAGTATGTTCCTCCTTCAATTTTTCGGATCGCCAGTTTTTGAAATTCTCTCCCGCAAGCAGGCGGCCCATGCCGGGGCTCTTTCGGGCATAAAAAGAGCGCCGTCGGTCAAGGTCGTTGACCAATAGCGCTCCATGCTACAAACACGATAGCATGACAGTTGCGGCGCTTACGCGCACGCCCCCAAGGGCAAGGCCACAGACCGGCTTTGTTCCTTTCGGCGGGCGGCTCCTTCCTGCTTCCCTGTGTCGGGTGTCTGTCCCCTGTGAAGCAGTACCCCGTCGCCCGCGCCTCTATTGATTGCGGTATAAAATTCCGTCATACTGATTATACCTTGCGCAAGTGGGCTTTGTCAATAGAAATTGTGACAGAAATCACAATAACTTTTTTGCACATCTGACAATTTTTTCGCACGCACCGGACATCGTCAAGGCCATGCCGTCCCAGCCCCCAAAAGGCCCTTTTGACAGACTCACGGAGGCGCAGCATCAGGCCGCGCCTCCGTTTGGTTTATTTAATAGCTCTCCTCGATCTTCTCCAGGATCTCCGGCTTCAGCGACAGCATCCGGCAGATGTTCAGAGCATCCCGGGGGCAGTCGGACTTGCCCTCCACCCGGTAGAGGCCATAGTTCATATGCCGGGCGATGACGGCCACGCCATCCTCGCCGGAGACGGACAGCTCACGGCGGATCTGCTCCGGCTCCACATCCCGCAGGCCGATGATCTGATAGTGCACACGGGCGTGCTCGGCCACCTTGTCATAGTGGGTGGTCAGCAGGGAGACGGCGTTTACCTCGTTGAGATAGCGGGTGACGGCCTGGACGATGACGGCGCCCTCGTCGGGGTTGGTGCCCCGGGCGAACTCATCCAGCAGGAACAGGGAGTAGCCCTGCTCCACCTCCTCCAGGGCCTTCTGGAACTGGACGATCTCGCTGCCGAAGCCGGACAGGCCCGACTGGATGGACTGCAGATCGTCAAAGAGCATCTTCACGCTGTGGAACAGGGGCATCCGGGCCCGCTTGGCGCAGACCAGGAAGCCCGCCTGCAGCAGCAGCACGTTCAGGGCCACGGTCTTCATAGCCACAGACTTGCCGCCCATGTTGGCGCCGGTGATGACCGCCGCGCCCTGGTCCAGGGCGATGGACACCGGCACGAAGGAGCGCCCCTGCTGCGCCAGCAGATCGCACAGCTCCGGGTTCAGCATATCCGTCAGCTCCAGGGCCGTGTCGGTGAGTTCCGGCCGCACGCCGCCGTAGCGGTGGGCAAAGAGGGCCTTCTGGATCAGGAAGTCCAGCCGGCCCACGGACTCCGCGTCGGCCAGCAGATCGTCCGCCATGGGGGCCAGGGCCTGGCCCATGGCACGGCGCACCTTCATCTCCTCGCTGTCCTCCTCGGCGCAGATCCGCAGCCGTCTCTGCCGCAGCTCGTCCTTTGCAGCGTCGGTAGCCGCCTGGTACAGCTGCTCCTCCACCTGTTTTTTGGCCGTGCGGATCTCCCGCAGGCGGGGCGTGGCCCCGTCGGGGATGTAGAAGCCGCGGCTGCGGGTTCTTTCCGGATCCAGGATAGCCAGCGCCGCCGCCGGATCGTGGAAGCCCAGGCCCTCCAGGCCCGCCGCCTGCTGCATCTGCTCATACAGGGGGCGCAGGGTCTCCAGCCGCTGGAGATAGCCCTTCAGCTCGAACAGCTCCACATGGTCGGGCACCTCGCCCTCCCGCACACGGCGCAGGGAGCCGCGAATGTCCTTCATCTGGCACAGCAGCACGCAGATCTTGTCGTACAGCTCCTTCAGCTTCTCCGCGTGGGCGGCGGCCCGCTCCACGTTGTACAGCTCCGCCTCCAGCTCTGCCCGCTCCTCCGGGGCATAGTAGCGCAGGCGGCGGATACGCTCCTGGCCAAAGGGGCTGCAGCCGTGCAGACTCTCCAGCACATACTGCAGGCCGATCTTCTCTCTCTCCTCAAAACGAATGGCGATCATGCCAGCTCCTCCTTTACGTTGATGACAGGCACGTCCACCGCCTGGCACATTTTCTCCATGAACAGATCCTTGTCGAACTTCCAGCCATAGGCGGACACGGGGTTGATGGTGATGCAGAGGGTACGGGCCGCCTCGGCGGTCTCCAGCCGCACACGGCGGGTCTGGAGCTTGTCCAGGGTGTCCGGCGTCAGCAGCACCCGGCTGGGATCCTTCACCACCAGCCGCCCGCCCCGCAGCACACCGCTGCGCAGCAGAGGCACCACCATGGAGTCTGTCAGCGCGCCGGGAGCCAGGGCCTCCCCATTCTCCTTCAGGCACTTCTCCAGGCCCTCCTCCGCCTCCGGCGGCAGGGTCTCGGCCTTGGGCAGGTTCATGATGCGATAGATGTTGGCGGTGTCCGCCACTACCTTTTCCATGCTCATGTGATAGGAGGCGCCGGTGCACAGCACCACGCCCTCCGCCACAGTGCGGGCTCCCAGAGACTTGCGGCCCAGGGCGCCGTCAATGATGGAGCGCTCCGCGCCCAGGTCGAAGAACAGCTGGGACAGCTGGCGCAGCTGCGTGGTGATAGACGGCCCGGCCAGCTGCACGTTGCCGGCGCTGCGGGCCCGCAGCACCACTACCTCCCCCAGGGGCGTGGGGATGCCGGTGGTCTCCAGGATCTCCGTGGTCACGTCGCCCAGCTTCAGCATATCCCGGGCCGTGGCGATGAGGGTGCCCTCCCGGACGAAGATGCCGGGCTTCTCCGTGCCCGTCACCACGTCGGTGGACTCGCCGTCGCGGCCAATGGACGTCAGGCCCAGGGTGCCCTGCAGGCGGCCCTGCTGCAGCATCCAGTTGAGCATGGTGGTCTTTCCCGCGTTTTTGCACATTCCCACGATGGACATGGTTTTTACGCTGTTGAGCGCATCCAGCAGCTGTGTGGACATAGTTCTCCTCCCGATCGGTGTTTCATTCTGCATCTGATTGTAATACATCCGGCCCAAAAAGGCAAGAGGGGGCGGGGGTGTATCCCCCTAAACAGGCAAAAGCCGAGCAAAACTGCTCAGCCTTTGCTGTATAGGCGTTCAGAATGGCCGGAAGTCCGCCGGGACACGGGCCTGACGGCGAAGCAGCTGCCCCAGGGGCACCGCCACATCGCCGGTGGCCTCCTCCACCTGGGCAAAGAGCATGACCAGCAGCGCCGCATTGGGGAAGGGGCAGAAGGAGCCGGGGTTACACAGGGAGATCAGCAGCATCCCCAGATAGGACAGCGCCAGCGCCTGGGTGAAGGGGGTTGGCCCGGCCCGCAGCAGGCGGATGCGGTCGCAAAACAGCCGCCCATAGGCCAGGATGCCCAGCAGCCCCATGCTGCCCATGATCTGGGCGATGCTGTTGTGGTAAAAGACCATGCTGCCGTCCACACCGGTGAAAACATCGGCATTGCGCTGGCTGCCCAGGCCCACGCCGAACAGGGGATGGCGCAGGAAGTCGTTCACCGCCCGGGCCAGGAATTGCAGGCGGTCGGAGTTGCTGTCCTGCAGCTGCGCGCCGGTGCGGCTGCCCAGCACCAGCTCCAGCAGCTGCGGCCCCATGGCCAGCAGGCACAGCCCCGCCGCGGCGGCCAGGCAGCCCACCCGACGGCGATTGAGTGCGCCGCAGCGCAGCAGATACCAGAGGCACAGCAGCAGGCATACGCCGCCAAAGAGCAGGGCGCTGCGGCTGCCGCTGAGCACCAGGGCCGCCGACATACACGCCGCGCCGAACAGGTGCGCCCGGCGCTGCAGGCTCAGGTAAAAAGACATGGGCAGCGTGGTCAGCAGCACAGAGGTGGCAAAGTTTCGATAGGGCAGATACAGCAGCTCACCGTCCAGCTGTCCGGCACAGAGGGCCCGGACATAGGTCAGCAGCACCGCCGACGCCATACACAGGCCCAGGGTGCACAGCAGCTGGGCAAAGCGCCGCTGCAGGTCATAGCTCCGGCGGATGGACAGGTGCGAGCGGAACAGGATATACAGCAGCAGCATCCCCACGCCCAGGCCCAGGGAATAGTAGAGAGACAGAGGGGACAGGGCCTGGCGGCGCGTGAGCACGTCGCAGCCGCCCAGCAGCGTGGCCACGGACACCAGCAGCAGCCCGACGGCGCTGCGGCCCACCCGCAGCGTAACCGGCCAGAGGGCGAAGTGCCACAGCAGGGCCATCAGCAGCGGCAGCACCAGCACCGCGCAGGGCAGCAGCCGGCCCAGCTCCTCATAGCACTGGGTGGACATCAAAAAGGCCATCATAAACGGGCACACCGGTGCCAGCAGATCCGGACAGGTCAGCAGCAGCCAGATGGTGATACAGATCATAGCCGCCACCCCCGCCGCCGGCAGCTCCAGCGCCAGGAAGACCACGGCCAGCAGCAGAAGCGCCGGGAAAAAGCCGCGGCTGCTCCAGGTGCGCTGACTCAGGCGGGTCAGGCGGCGAAAGATGTGATATGCTTTCCGGCGCAGCCGGGCCCACAGGCCCTGCGCCAGATCAAGAGACGGACTCCACATTTTATTCTGCGCTCCTTCATCGCAGCACAAGCGGGCCGGTCACAGCCAGCCCTGCGAAAAACTCTTTTCAATCGGAAATCGACTTGCCAAAATGGCTTTTGGGCAAGCGGCGGCGTATCCCTTCCTGTCAGGTACACCCCGGTACAGCACCCTATTATAGCACGAAAAGTGTGAAAAAATGTAAATTTCGATAGCATTTCCGTCACATTATCTATGTATCAGTTTCGACTACTATATCATGTGGCGGTCAGGCCGTCAATGCGAAAAGTATACATGAATTCGACCCTTCCCGACAGCCGCTTTGTGTACTATGTGATATAGTACACGGAAGACATTTCCCGCAAAAAAACGCCACCCCGGGGTGGGGCGGCGCAAGGTACCTATTAAATGATATAGTGTATTCCACTCCTTCACCGGTGCTCTGAAGACCGTTTGACACCTCAGAACACGCTGAGCTCCAGGCGGGCAGACAGCAGCTCCAGGGCACGGATGCCGGCCAGGCTGTTGCCCTTATCGTCCAGGGCCGGACTGAAGATGCCAACGCCCAGGCGGCCCGGTGCCACGGCCATGATGCCGCCGCCTACGCCGCTCTTGGCGGGCACGCCCACTCGGATGGCGAAGTCGCCGGAGCCGTCGTACATTCCGCAGGTCATCAGGTTGGCGTTGACGAAGCGGCCATAGGCCGCCGGGAACAGGCGCTCCTCCCCGGGCAGCTGCCCGTGGCAGGCCAGGACGCAGCCGATGCGGGCCAGGTCAGCGGCGCTGACGCGGATGGAGCAGGCCCGGAAGTAGCAGTCCAACAGCTCCTCCACGTCGCCCTGGATGTGGCCGTGGGCCTTGAGCAGATAGGCCAGGGCCCGGTTCTTGGAGCCGGTGGCCTTCTCCGAGCGATAGACCTCCTCATCCAGGCAGATCTCCGGGTTGTTGGCCAGGCGGCGGATGAAATCCAGCAGCCGCTCAAAGCGCCGGGCGTAGCTCTCGCCCTCCAGCAGCTGGCACAGCAGGATGGCTCCGGCGTTGACCATGGGGTTCAGGTGCTTGGCCAGCAGGGTGCTGTCGGCCACGTTGATGGCGTCAAAGGGCTTGCCGGTGGCCTCCACGCCCACACGGGCCAGGATGGCCTCCCGGCCATTGTCCTGCAGGGCCAGCAGCAGAAGGAGGGGCTTCATAACGCTCTGTATCGTGAAGCGGCAGCGGCTGTCTCCGGCCTCCCAGAGCCGCCCCTCCCCGTCGAACAGCGCGATGCCCAGCCGATCCGGATCCTGACGCTTCAGCTCCGGGATGTAGGCGGCCAGGGCCCCCTGGCCCGTATAGGGCCGACACTCCCGCAGGATCTCCTGCAGCAGCTTTTCCATATCCTCTCCCCTTCCCATTTTAATACGATTTGTATAATAATATCCAGTTATTTCTGTCTGTATTCTCTCAGTAGTCCACCTTCATCAGGCAGAGGCCCTCCGGCGGAGCGGTGGGCCCGGCCAGGCGGCGGTCACGGGCCGCCAGCAGGGCGGTCATCTCCTCCGGCTCCCGGGCGCCCCGGCCCACCTCCAGCAGGGTGCCCACCAGGATGCGCACCATGTTCTGCAAAAAGCCCGTGCCGTGGAAGGTGAAGATCACCCGATCCTTCTGCCGCTCGATGCGGATGCTGTCCACCAGGCGGACGGTGGACTTCTTCATCCGGGGGTTGCCGCAGAAGCTGGCAAAGTCGTGCTCCCCCTGCAGCAGTGCCGCCGCCTGACGCATACGCTCCACATCCGGCTGATAGTCCAGCAGCGTCACATACTTCCGGTCGAACACCGGCTTCACCGGCCCGTCGAAGCAGGTATAGCGGTACGTCTTGCCCAGGGCCTTATAGCGAGCGTGGAAGCGGGGGGCCGCCTCCTTCACCTCCCGCACGGCGATGGAATCGGGCAAGTAGCGGTTCATATAGTCCCGGATCTCCTCCGGGGACTCCTTCACGTCCAGCAGGCCGTTGGCGACCATGGCCCGGGCGTGGACGCCGGCATCGGTGCGGCCGGCGCCGATGAGCTCCACCGGTGCGCCCTGGAGGCGGCTGAGCACCGACTCCAGCTTGCCCTGTATGGTGTCCCGATCCGGCTGGCGCTCCCAGCCGAAGAAGCGGCTGCCGTCATAGGCGATGGTGAATTTATAGTTGCGCTGCATAGGTCTCTCCGTTTCTTACTGCCCCGGGCTTTTGCACCCGGGGCAGCGATTGGTTTCGTATTATTCGGTCATGATCTTCAGGATCACCCGGTCTGTTTCCCGCATACCCTGGGCGGCCAGAACGCCCACGTTGCGGATGGTGTCCTCCACGTCCCCACCCACGATGCCGTCGCCGGGCCGGAAGCCGTCGCCCTGCAGGTACATATTGTAGCCCAGGATGCCGCACTCCACGCCCATGGCGATCTTGCTGGCACAGCTGGCCTTGGCCCCGTCGCAGATGCATCCGGAGATCATGGCCACGGCGTTGACGATGGTGGCGCACAGGCCCGCATAGTCCGCGCCCCGGAGCCAGGCGATGCCACAGCCGGCGCCCACACCGGCGGAGACGGCCCCACAATAGGCGGACAGACGGCCAATGCCAGTCTTCTGGTGGATGGTGATGAGGTCGGACAGGCACACGGCCCGGAGGATGGTCTCCCGCTCCTTGCCCAGGTGCAGGCCATAGCGCCACACGGGCACGGAGGCGGTGATGCCCTGGTTGCCGGAGCCGGAACAGATGACCACCGGCATCTCACAACCGTTCATCCGGGCATCGGAGCCGGCGGCGGCCCAGGCACGGGCCTCCGTCTCCGGGTCGGCGGAGCCCCGGAGCAGGGTGCTGCCGATGTTGGCGCCCCAGCTGCCCTGCAGGCCCTCCGCCGCAATGGCGCCGTTGCACTCGATCTGGCGGGCGATGATGGGCTCGATGCGCGCCAGGGGCACAGTCTCGGCAAAGGTCAGGATGTCCCGCACATTCAGCACGCTCTTATCCTGGAGATTATCCTCCGCCGAGTCGGAATGGGGCTTTTCCAGCAGGATCTCCCCGTCCCGCTCGATATATATGATATTGGTGTGGTTGTTGGCCACGTGGACGACGGCCCGGTGCTCCCCGGCCCAGCCGGTGAGACGGATGTCCAGCATACGGGGTGTCTCGGGACAGGTCACCTGGATCTGGGTGCGATCCAGGTAGTCCTGGATGGCGGCGGTATCCGCCTCCGTCACATGGGCGATGACCTGCAGCTGTGCCTCCGGGTCACCCGCCACAATGCCCACGGCGATGGCCGCCGGAAGGCCCCTGCGGCCGCCGGTATTGGGCACCACCACGGATTTCACGTTTTTCAAGATGTTGCCGCTGACCTCTGCCAGGATGCGCTGAGGCTCCCGGCCCAGGGTCTGGCGCAGCTTCGCCGCGCAGTAGGCCACGGCAATGGGCTCCGTGCAGCCGGTTGCCAGCTGCAATTCTTCCTCCAGGATTCTACAGAAGGCCTCCTCTTTTCTTTCTTCCATCATCGTTTTTCTCCTTTTCGTCCTGAAAATGTCCCGTTTTCGGGCGTGGCTGTATTCAGTCCGTCAGGCGCAGATCGTCGTCGTCGATCCACTCCTGCACGGGTACCACCTTGAACTCCCGGTAGCCGCAGCGGATGACCACCCGCTCCAGGCCGGCATTGATGATGTGGCGTCGGCACATGGGACAGGAGGTGGCGTCGGCCAGCAGCTCACCGGTCTGGGCGTTGCGGCCCACCAGGTACAGCGTGCCCCCCACCATGTCCCGGCGGCTGGCGGAGATGATGGCATTGGCCTCGGCGTGGACGCTGCGGCACAGCTCGTAGCGCTCGCCGCGGGGCACCTGCAGCGCCTCCCGGGTACAATAGCCCATGTCCACGCAGTTGCGGCGGCCACGGGGCGCGCCGTTGTAGCCGGTGGAGATGATCTCGTCGTTTTTGACGATGATGGCCCCATACACCCGGCGCAGACAGGTGGCCCGCTCCAGCACCGTCTGGGCAATATCCAGGTAATAGTTCTCCTTGCTGATGCGCTCCATGGCTCTCCCTCCCTCTTTTGTGCTTCCTGCCTCTATTATATACGATTTTTCCGGCCTCGGCAAGAAAATCATAAAAAAATTCCGACAATATGTCGGAAAAATGCATTGACTTGTCCCCGCTCTCTGTGTTATCATAGACAAACAAACCAATGAGGGAGTAGCAAGCGGCCGGGTTCAGCCTGTCCGCAGCACGTCAACATACTGGCCGGGTGCACCGGCCTGGCTTGCTTTAATTTGCGAGACTCATGTAACCGCTGCGGGGTACATGGGTCTTTTCATATGCTTTTGCCCATGCCCAGACATCGCCCGGCGGCCCTGTCCGGGTTTTTTTGCGCGGCGGAGAAACAAAGGAGGAAGTTACTATGTCCTGGAGCTTCACATTCTTTTTCAACAGTGTCCTGCTGGGCGTGGGCCTGGCTATGGACGCCTTCTCCGTGTCCCTGGCCAATGGGCTCAACGAGCCCACCATGCGGCGGGGGCGGATGTTGGGCATTGCGGGGGTATTCGCCTTTTTCCAGGCGCTGATGCCCATGGCGGGCTGGGTCTGTATCCACACCATCGCGCAGATCTTCCAGTCCTTTGAAAAGCTGATCCCCTGGATCGCCCTGGCCCTGCTGGGCTTCATCGGCGGCAAGATGCTGGTGGAGGGGCTGCGGGGCGGCGACCAGGAGGAGAACCGGAGCACCCGGCTGGGCCTGGGGGCCCTGCTGGTGCAGGGTGTGGCCACCTCCATCGACGCGCTGTCCGTGGGCTTCACCATCGCAGAGTACAACTGGCTCATGGCCCTGGTCTGTTCCCTGATCATCGCGGCGGTGACGCTGCCCATCTGTCTGGGCGGCCTGGTGCTGGGCCGGAAGTTCGGCACCCGTCTGGCGGGCCGGGCCCAGATTCTGGGCGGCGCCATCCTGATCTTCATCGGTCTGGAAATTTTTATCAGCAGCCTGCTGTAAACGGGCTGCGCGGGAGGAAATCATGCTTGTACCTATTCTGCTCTTTATTGTGGGCCTGGTGCTGCTCATCAAGGGCGGCGACTGGTTCGTGGACGGCGCCACCGCCGTGGCCCATCGCTTTCATGTGCCGGAGCTGCTCATCGGCGCCACGGTGGTGTCCATCGGCACCACGCTGCCGGAGGTGATGGTCTCCGCCTCGGCCGCCGTGGGCGGCCACGGTGAGATCGCCTATGGCAACGCCATCGGCTCCATCATCTGCAACACGGCTCTCATCGCCGCCCTGACCATCGCCATCCGCCCCGGCGCGGTGGACAAGCGAAGCCTGCGCACGCCGGTGCTGTTCTTCTTCGTGGCCGCCGTGTTCTATGCGGCCATCGCCTATACCGGCGGCTCCTTTACCCGCCTGTGCGGCGTGGCGCTGCTGCTGCTGTTTGCCCTGTACATGACCCTGACCATCCGCCAGAGCTTCCGGGATGCCGTGCCCGGGGAGCAGAGCACCTCCGGCGGCGACAAGCCCCTGTGGAAAGAGCTGGTGCTGCTGGTACTGGGCGCCGCCGTCATCGCCGTGGGAGCCGATCTGCTGGTGGACAATGGCACCCGCATCGCCCAGGGCTTCGGCGTGCCGGAGTCCGTCATCGCCCTGACCTTCGTGGCCCTGGGTACCTCCCTGCCGGAGCTGGTCACGGCCATCACCTCCCTGGTGAAGGGCCACAGTGCCCTGTCCCTGGGCAACATCGTGGGGGCAAACCTGTTCAATCTGGTGCTGGTCAGTGGCCTGTCCACCACTCTGTCCCCCTTCTCCGTACCCCAGGAAAAGACCCTGGCCGGTTACAACGCCTCCCTGGTGCTGGACATCCCGCTGATGATGCTGGTGATGCTGCTGATGACGGTGCCCGCCCTGGTGAAGGGGCGGCTGGCCCGCTGGCAGGGGCTTTTGCTGCTGGCCATCTACGCGGGCTTCTGCGTGTTCCAGTTCTGCTTCTGAGTGATAGGAAACGTAAAGACACGGGCCTCCGGCAATTGCCGGGGGCCCGTGGTACTTATAGGTTCTTATTCCCGTTCCTTCTGCAGCAGGTCGGCCAGGGTGACGCTGTCCAGATAGTCCCCGATGAGCTGCTCCAGCCGGCTCCACACCGGCAGCGTCCGGCACTGGGCCGAGCGCTTGCAGGGCACCGCCCCCTCACCCAGGCAGGCCACCGGGGCCAGGCTCCCCTCCGTCAGCCGCAGCACCTCCCCCAGGGGGTACTGCTCCGGCGCACGGGTCAGGCGGTAGCCGCCGCCCTTGCCGGTGACGCCCTCCACCAGGCCCGCCTTGCTCAGCAGGCTCATGATCTGCCCGGCATACTTGTCCGACAGCTCCTGCCGGGCGGTGACGTCCCGGAGAGAGATGTAGCCCCCCGCCTGGTGCTCGGCCAGATCCACCAGCACCCGCAGGGCGTAGCGCCCCTTACTGGAGATCATCATGGCTCACACCATCCGGCAGCTCTCGCCTTCCTCCTCCGCCGGGAAGATGGCGGGGTCATAGGCGATGCCGTGGCGGTCGTAGTAATCCTTCACGGCGGACTTGATGCTCTCCTCGGCCAGCACGCTGCAGTGGAGCTTGTGGGCAGGCAGGCCTCCCAGGGCCTCCACCACCTGGCGGTTGGTGACGGCCAGAGCCTCGTCCACCGTCTTGCCCTTGATCATCTCCGTGGCCATGGAGGAGGAGGCGATGGCGCTGCCGCAGCCAAAGGTCTCGAACTTCACGTCCTCGATGATGTTGTTCCGGATCCGCAGGTACATCTTCATGATATCGCCGCACTTGGCGTTGCCCACCTGGCCCACGCCGTCGGCATCCGGCAGCTCGCCCACATTCCGGGGGTGCATGAAATGATCCATTACGATGTCGCTATACAGTGCCATAGTCGGTACTCCTTTCTGTCTTACAGCATGAACGGCTTTTTGCCGCTCTCCAGATCCTTCCAAACCGGGGACATATCCCGCAGATAGGCCACCACACGGGGCACCTCCTGCAGGATGTGGGCCACGTCCTCCTCCGTGTTCTCCTCGCACAGACTCAGCCGCAGGGAGCCGTGGGCCACCTCGTGGGGCCGGCCAATGGCCAGCAGCACATGGCTGGGATCCAGGGAGCCGGAGGTACAGGCGGAGCCGGAGGAGGCGCAGATGCCCGCCGCGTCCAGCAGCAGCAGGAGGGACTCCCCCTCGATGCCCTCGAAGCAGAAGTTCACGTTGCCGGGCAGACGCTGCGTCCGGTGTCCGTTCAGGGCGCTGTGGGGGATCTGGGACAGGCCCTCGATGAGCTTGTCCCGCAGGGCGGTGACCTTCACCCGGTTCTCTTCCAAATACGTGCAGGCCTCATCCAGGGCGGCGGCCATGGCCGCGATGCCGGGGATATTCTCCGTGCCGGCCCGCTTGCCCCGCTCCTGAGCGCCACCCTCGATGAGGTTGGTCAGGGGGATGCCCTGGCGGACATACAGGGCGCCCACGCCCTTGGGGCCGTGGAACTTGTGGCCGGAGAGGCTCAGCAGATCGATGTGCTGGGCCTGCACGTCGATGGGCAGATGCCCCGCCGCCTGCACGGCGTCCGTGTGAAACAGCACGCCCCGCTCCCGGCACAGGGCGCCGATCTCCGCGATGGGCTGGATGCTGCCGATCTCGTTGTTGGCGTACATGACAGACACCAGACAGGTGTCCTCCCGGATGGCGTCGGCCACCTGCTGCGGCGTCACCATGCCCTCCGGGCCCACGGGCAGCAGTGTTACCTGGAAGCCCAGGCTCTCCAGCCGCCGCAGACTGTGGAGAATGGCATGGTGCTCAAAGGCGGTGGAGACGATGTGGGTCTTCCCCTTCCGGCGGCCCAGCTCCGCCGCGGACAGCAGCGCCTGGTTGTCGGCCTCGCTGCCGCCGGAGGTGAAGAAAATCTCCCGGGGCTTGGCGTTCAGGCAGCGGGCCACGGTCTCCCGGCTATGCTGCAGCAGCTCCGCCGCCCGCTGGCCCACGCTGTGGAGGCTGGAGGGATTGCCGTAGGTCTCCTCCATGGCCCGGCACATGGTATCCAGCGCCGTGGGACTCATCTTCGTTGTGGCCGCGTTGTCAGCGTATATCATCATGGTATCGTCCTCTCTTTCTCGGGTCGTATTACCTACTTCTTTGGTGGGTGATTAGAGCATAGCACATATTACCCAGTAAGTCAATAGGTAATTTGATATTTTCGGGGAAACCCCACTCGCTCCGCCGGCCTTGACAAAGGGACGCGCCCGGTCTATACTTATATAGGGACCTATGAATATATGCAGGAGCCTGCCGCCGTACAGTCAGCACGCCCCCGCCAAAAGCCGCTGAAACAGAAAGGACAGGCATCCGCCATGCAAGAAAAAAACAAGCGTACCGCTCTAATCTCCCGGCTCCTCCTCTACCTTGTGGGGGCGCTCCTGCTGGGCTTCGGCATCGTGCTGTGCGTGAAAAGCGAGATGGGCGTCTCTCCCATCAACAGCATCCCCTATGTCGCCTCCCACCTCGCCCCCCTGAGCCTGGGAACGTTCAGCATCTTTTTCTATCTGCTCAACATCGCCCTGGAGCTGATCCTGAGTCCGCGAAAGCAGTGGGTCGGCATCCTGCTGCAGCTTCCGGTGTCGCTGCTCTTTGGGCTGGTCATTGACCTGTGGGATGCGCTGCTCCCCGCCGCCGGGGGACTCCCCCTGCGCATCCTCTGCCTGTGCGGCAGCCTCTTTTTCACCGCCTTCGGCATCATGCTGATCGTCACGGCCCGGCTGGTGCCCGACCCGCCCACCGGTGCCGTCCAGACCATCAGCCGCGCCGCGGCAAAGCCTCTGGGCACCGTGAAGATCCTCTATGACTGCGGCTGCGTCGTCTTCTCCCTGCTGCTGGGCCTGCTGGGTGCCCATCGCGTCATCGGCTTCGGCGTAGCCACCATCGCCTCCGCCATCTGCGTGGGCCGCATCCTCGCCCTTCTGCAGGCCACCGTGGGGAAATGGCTGCGGCGCTATTTCCCGGAGGATCTCTGCCAATAGGAAGCGATCTGCATGACGAAAGAGCCCCCATTTGTCAAAGACAAATGGGGGAGACTGTCAAAGAACTCGGAGACGCTTCGATTGCGGAAAGGAAGATAGTTACGAAAGACTGCGCCCGCAGGCGCGTTTCGGAGCGCAACCGCCGCAGGTTGCTCTTAGCGCGGAGATAACCCATCAGGGGTGTCCTGCATACTCAATTCCCCCCGCTGACATAAGTTTGCGAAGCGAACTTATGTCAAAAATGAAAGCACGACCGTCGTCGTGCTTTCCTTTTTGGCGCAGTGGGAGGGATTTGAACCCTCGTGGGGCTTTTGACCCCAACACGATTTCCAGTCGTGCTCGTTATGACCACTTCGATACCACTGCATCTATTTGGCTGCGTCAGCAGCATTGATTATTATAGCAAATATTTCGGATTTGTCAAGCGCAAAATATAAAAAGCTCAAAATTCCTGGCCGGGAGGCCCGGAGCCTCCCGGCCAGGGGATGCTTTATACAAATTCCAGCGGCGTGTGGGTGCATATCTCCCGGATCTTGGCCTGGAGCCGCTTGAGATCCTCAAAGGTCTCCGGCTTCTTCCGGGGATCCCGCAGCAGGGCCGCCGGGTGGTACAGGGCCATCATCTGGATGCCGTTCTTTTCAAAGAACTGGCCGTGCTCTTGGGTGATCTTGAAGTCCGGCTTGATGATCTCTGCCGCGCTGATGCGGCCCAAACACACCAGGATCTTCGGCTGCATCAGCTCCAGCTGACGCCGCAGATAGCCCGCGCAGGCGTCCTTCTCCGTGTTCAGCGGATCCCGGTTCTGGGGCGGGCGGCATTTGACGCTGTTGGTGATGTAGATGTTCTCCCGGCGCAGGCCGATCATGGCCAGCATATCATCCAGCAGCTTACCGGCCCGGCCCACGAAGGGCTCGCCCTGCAGATCCTCGTTGGCGCCGGGGGCCTCGCCCACAAACAGCACCTCCGCCTCCGGCGTGCCCACGCCGAAGACCACGTTGGTGCGGGTATCTGCCAGGCTGCAGGCCCGGCAATTCATGCACTGCTGACGCAGCTGCTCCCACTGTGTCATGTTTTTCCTCCTGTTTCCGCCCCGGCCGCGTATGATCCCGCCGGGCCCGGGCAAACTGAGGGCAGCGAAGGGAGGCGGGGCCATGTATTGGCTGTGGCTGTTTTGCCTGTATAGCTTTTTAGGATATCTGCTGGAGAAGGGCTTCGCCCTGGTGACCCGGTCGCGGCATCAGGTGCGCAAGTGCTTTCTGCTGCTGCCCCTGTGCCCGGTGTATGGCCTGGGGATGCTGGCGGTGCTGCATCTGCCGCCGGACATGAGCGGGAGCTTCCTCTCCCTGGCCCTCTATGGCGGCCTGGCGGCCACGGCAGTGGAATACGCTGTGCACTTCCTGTATGAGCGGCTGCTGGGGGTGATGTTCTGGGACTACAGCAGCACCCACATGGATCTCAACCGCCGCATCTGTATGCCCTTCGCCCTGCTGTGGGGCCTGCTGGTGGCCCTGGCCGTCCGCTATGTGCAGCCGACGCTGTCCGCTCTGGCCGGGGCCATGCCGCCGGAGGCGGGCTATGCGCTGGTGCTGCTTCTGGTGGCGGACAGCTTCTTCACCGTCCGGGTGCTGCGGCGGCTCCACGATGTGGAGCTGCTGTCGCCCCGGCGCTTATTCCGTGCCCTCCGGACGTAGCTGCTGCTCCATCCACTGCCAGATGTCGCCGTACACGGTCTCCCGCTCCGCCGCCTCGTTGAGGATCTCATGGCGCAGGGTGGGGTACAGCTTCACCGTCAGCCGGTGCACACCGCAGCGGCGGAAACAGTCGTGGGTGCGGCGCACGCCGGCCCCCATGTCGCCCACGGGATCCCGTCCGCCGGAGATCAGCAGAATGGGCATCTCCTGATCCATCTTGTCCATGTTGCGCCAGGCCTGGTTAAAGCGGATGCCCCGCAGCATCTCCCGGAACAGGCCCACCGTCACGTCGGCGCCGCACATGGGGTCGGCTATGTAGCGATCCACGTTGTCCGTGTCCACCGAGAGCCAGTCACAGGCCGTGCGGTGCTCCGGACAGGTCTTGTTGTATGCACCGAAGGCCAGGCTGGTCACCAGCTTGCTGGTGGCTTTGCCTCCCTTGACAGCCCGGAGGATATTGGCCAGCAGCAGCCCCTCGTTGACCGTCAGTTCCCCCTGCCAGCCGGTGCCCATGAGGATGGCGGCCTTCACTGTGCCGGGGTGGCGGATGAGATAGCTGCGGGCCAGGAAGGAGCCCATGCTGTGGCCCATCAGCAGCAGCGGCAGCTGGGGATAGCGCTGGGCCAGCTGCTGGTGCAGCAGGTGGATGTCCTCCACCACCGTGAACCAGTCGGCGCCGTCGCCGAAATAGACCGGCGTACCGCCCTCCGGCAGGGACAGGCCATGGCCCAGGTGGTCGTGGCCCACCACGATGACGCCCTGCTCATTGAGGAAGCGGGCAAAGTCGTCATAGCGGGCGATGTGCTCCGCCACGCCGTGAGCGATCTGCAATACCGCCACGGGTTCCCGATCCGTCGGGCTCCACTCCATGGCGTGCAGGGCGGTGTGGCCGTCGCTGGAAAGGAAGGTAAATTCTCTGCAATTGGTCATGGTCAAGTCATCCTTTCTGTGTTATAATCATCTTATCTATTTTACCACACCATATTGGAAAAGAAAAGAGGCGACTTCCATGGGAAGCTATATTCTGGCCCTGGATCAGGGTACCACCAGCTCCCGGGCCATTGTCTTTAACCGGCAGGGCCACATCGTTTCCATGGCCCAGCACCCCTTCCGCCAGCTCTATCCCCAGGCGGGCTGGGTGGAGCACGACCCGATGGAGATCTGGGACACGGAGCGCCGGGCCGCCGCCCAGGCCGCCGCAGGCCACGAGGCGGAGATCATGGGCATCGGCGTCACCAACCAGCGGGAGACCACCATCCTGTGGGACAGGCGGACGGGCCGCCCGGTGTATAACGCCATCGTCTGGCAGTGCCGCCGCACGGCGGAGCTGTGCGAGGAGCTGAAGCGGCAGGGTCTTGCCGAGCGGGTCCAGTCCACCACGGGCCTGCTCATCGACGCGTATTTCTCCGCCACCAAGATCCGCTGGATCCTGGACAACGTGCCCGGCGCCCGGCAGCAGGCGGAGCAGGGCGACCTCCTGTTCGGAACGGTGGAGAGCTGGCTCATCTGGCAGCTCACCGGCGCCCATGTGACGGACTACTCCAACGCCTCCCGCACCATGCTCTTTGATATCCACCGGCTGTGCTGGGATCAGGAGCTGTGCCGTATTCTGAACATCCCTATGGCCATTCTGCCCCTGCCCGTGTCCAACAGCCAGGTGTACGGTCGGGTAAAGAGCGGCATCCCGGGTCTGGAGAAGCTGGCCGGCGTGCCCGTGTGCGGCGCGGCGGGCGACCAGCAGGCGGCCCTGTTCGGCCAGACCTGCTTCCGCCCGGGCGAGGCGAAGAATACATATGGCACCGGCTGCTTCACCCTGATGAACGTGGGCGAAAAGCCCGTGCGCAGCCGGGCGGGCCTGGTGACCTCCGTGGCCTGGCAGGTGCAGGGCAACACCGCCTACGCCCTGGAGGGCAGCGTCTTCAACGGCGGCAGCACCATCCAGTGGCTCCGGGATGAGCTGCGGATCATCGACTCCGCCCCGGAGTGCGACCGGCTGGCGGAGACCGTCCCCTCCTCCGGCGGCGTGGTGGTGGTTCCGGCCTTCACGGGCCTGGGGGCCCCCTACTGGGATATGTACGCCCGGGGCTCCATCCTGGGCATCACCCGGGGCACGGGCCGGGCCCACATCGCCCGGGCGGTGCTGGAGTGCATCGCCTATCAGGTAACGGATCTGATGCTGGCCATGCGGCAGGATGCCGGCTGCGACATCACCGCCCTGCGGGCCGACGGCGGGGCCAGCGTGTCGGATATCCTGATGCAGCTGCAGGCCGATCTGCTGCGCATCCCGGTGGATCGGCCGGAGATGGTGGAAACCACCGCCTTCGGCGCGGCGGCCCTGGCCGGGCTCAGCTGCGGCCTGTGGAACGACCTGGATGAGCTGCGTCAGCTGCGCCGCAGCCAGCGGATCTTCACCCCCAGCCGTCCCCAGGCGGACTGCGACCGGGACTACCGCCTGTGGAAGCGGGCCGTCAGCCGCGCATCCGACTGGATCGAGCATTGACAAGCGCAGCGCTTGGGTGTATACTAAACCATGTGTAACCAAATCCTGAAAGGAGTATTATTATGGCATTTTTTGATGAACTGACCAAGAAGGCCCGCAACCTGGCGGAGACCGCCACCGAGAAGGCCAAGGATCTGGCCGAGACTGCCTCCGAAAAGGCCAAGGCCGCCACCGATTCCGCCAAGATCAGCATGGAGATCATGTCTGAGCAGCGGGAGATCGAGAAGAACTACCGCGCCATCGGCGAGTGGTTCGTCTCCGAGTTCCAGGGTGAACTGCCCGACGCCGTGAAGGACGTTGTGGCCGCCGTGGCCGCCTCCAAGGAGAAGATTGCCCAGCTGGAGGCCTCCAAGCCCAAGAAGGAGGAGCCTGTCCAGGAGCCCGCCCAGGATCCTGACACCCGTCAGTGCCCCGTCTGCGGCGCTTCCTCCCAGGGCAAGTTCTGCCCCGCGTGCGGCGCCCCCATGGGCGAGTAAGCAAAAGCAGCAAAAAAAAGCACGAACCTTCGGGTTCGTGCTTTTTTTGTAATAATTCTGTCCTCAGATCAGGCCCAGGCCGGAGGCAACCTTGCCGATGAAGTCCTGCACGTTGGTGACCATGGTGGTGGCGGAGAGGCTGCCGCGATCCAGCAGCTTGTTCACCACGAACTCCGCCGCGTCCACGGCGTAGAGATACACCGGGCGGATGGTGCCGTCGGGCAGCACCCGGAAGGAGGGGGTCATGTTGCCGGTGGCGATGGTGTGCAGCATGGTGGCCAGGCAGATGACGGTGGTGGACTTGCGCACCAGCTGGCGCATGGCCGCCGCGCCCTCGTAGGCATTGGCGTACACCTCGGGCAGGGGGCCATCGTCTCGGATGGAACCGGTGAGCACGAAGGGCACGTTGTTCTTCACGCAGCCATAGATGATGCCGTTGTCGATGTGATAATCCTCAATGAACTGGGGAATGGAGCCGCTGCGGCGAACCTTGTTCAGCACATCCAGGTGGTTATAGTGTCCGTTGGGCTGGGACTGCTGGGTATAGATATCCTGGCCCAGGGCGGTGTGCAGCAGCGCACCCTCCAGATCGTGGGTGCCCAGGGCGTTGCCCGCCAGCAAACCGTGGCAGTAGCCATTGTCAATGAGGGCCTGCATGGCCCGGCGGGCACCGTCGTCAAAGGCGAAGGCGGGGCCCATGACCCAGACGATGTTGCCGTGCTCCTTCTCATAGCGCAGCAGCTCCACCAGCCGGTCATAGTCCTTGGCATAGGAGGTCTCGCGGCTGCGGCCCTGACGGAAGACGAACTGATCCTCCAGGGCCTCGTCCTCCTGGGAGAAGCCGTTGCAGTGCATATAGATGCCCTCCTCGCCGCGCTCCGTGCGGCCCAGGATGACCCGGTCGCCCTGCTTCAGGTTCCGGCTCTCCACCACGGCCAGGGTGCCGTCGTCCTCCAGCACCACGCAGCTGTCCATGCGGCTCTCCTCCGCCAGACGCCACTGACCGTCGATCTTGAAATACTCGGGGTACATGGAGGTGCTGTGGTAATACTCCGGGGCCACGCCGTCCTTCTCCGCCCGCTCCCACTTGGCATCGGGGGCGTTTTTCAGCGCGGGCTGGGTGAAGTCGGGGTGATGATAGGCGGGAAACTGAAAAGCCATGTTGTTGCTCCTTTCTCTCAGTGCAGCGTGGCGTAAATGACGGCCTTGATGGTGTGCATCCGGTTCTCGGCCTCGTCAAACACCACGGACTGCGGGCCCTCGAACACCTCGTCGGTGACCTCCATCTCGCTGATGCCAAACTTCTGGGCGATGTCCGCGCCGATGGTGGTGCGGGTATCGTGGAAGGAGGGCAGGCAGTGCATGAACAGGGCCTCCGGCTTGGCCATACCCATGACCTTGGCGTTGACCTGATAGGGGGTCAGCAGGCGGATGCGCTCGGCCCACACGCTGTCGGGCTCACCCATGGAGACCCAGATGTCGGTGTAGATGACGTCGGCATCGGTAGCGCCCTCGGTGACATCCTCGGTGAGGGTCACGCTGCCGCCGGTCTTCTCTGCGATGGCACGGGCCTCCTCCACCAGCCACTCCTCCGGGAACAGCTCCTTGGGGGCGCAGGCGGTGAAGTGCATACCCATCTTGGCGCAGGCCACCATCAGGGAGTTGCCCATGTTGTTGCGGGCATCGCCGAAGTAGGTGAAGCGCACACCCTTCAGGCGGCCCAGCTTCTCCTCGATGGTCAGCAGGTCGGCCAGCATCTGGGTGGGGTGGAACTGATCGGTCAGGCCGTTCCACACCGGCACGCCGGCGTAGTCGGACAGCTCCTGCACCAGCTCCTGGCTGAAGCCGCGGTACTCGATGCCGTCATACATCCGGCCCAGCACACGGGCGGTGTCGGCGATGGACTCCTTCTTGCCCATCTGGCTGCTGCCGGGGTCAAGATAGGTCACGCCCATGCCCAGATCCATACCGGCCACCTCAAAGGAGCAGCGGGTGCGGGTGGAAGTCTTTTCGAACAGCAGCACGATGTTCTTGCCCTCCAGCCAGCGGTGGGGCACACCGGCGCGCTTGAGATCCTTGAAATTCCGGGACAGATCCAGCAGATAGCGGATCTCCGCGGGGGTATAGTCCAGCAGCTTCAGAAAACTTCTTCCTTTAATATTCACGCCCATGATCGTAATCTTCCTTTCAGATAATAAAATATGATGAATTGTGTTTGCTCCGTCGTCAGATCTCGCCGCGCCACAGGGGCATACTCATGCAGCGGGGGCCGCCGCGGCCCCGGGACAGCTCGGCGCTGGGCATTTTCAGCACGCGGATGCCGCTGTCCTCCAGGATCTGGTTGGTGACATAGTTGCGGTCGTACACCACCACCACGCCGGGGGCGATGCACAGGGTGTTGGAGCCGTCGTTCCACTGCTCCCGCTCTGCGGCGATCTCGCTGCCGCCGCCGCAGCGGATCAGATGCACCCGCTCCAGGCCCAGATAGTGGGCCAGAACCTGCTCCAGGGAGCCGCTGACCTCCCGGGTCTGGATGCCGCTGCGGCCCCGACCCGTCAGCTCGAAGATCCGCAGGGTGCCCAGGATGCCGGGGTGCACGGTGAACTTGTCCACATCCACCTGGGTAAACACGGTGTCCAGATGCATAAAGGCCCGCGTGGCGGGGATCTCAAAGGCCAGCACCGTGTCGATCTCGCTCTGCGCATCGTCGAAGATGTTGCGGGCCAGCTGCTCGATGGCCTCCGGCTGGGTGCGCTGGGAGATACCCACCGCCAGCACCCGGCGGCTCAGGTTCAGGACGTCGCCGCCCTCGACGCAGAAGTCATTCTCCGGCGTGTAGTACAGAGGCACCTGCCCGGCATAGTCCGGGTGGTGGCGCAGCACATAGTCGCCGTACAGGGTCTCACGGCTGCGGGTGGCGGTAAACATATGGTTCAGGCTCACACCCCGGCCAATGCAGGCAAAGGGGTCGCGGGTGAAATAGAGGTTGGGGATGGGCGGCATCAGGAAGCGCGCGCTGCTGTGCACCAGGCTGGACAGGCGGATGTGCTCATGAGGGAACACATCCTGATAGGACACACCCTCCATGGTCTTCAGCACCAGCTCCAGGGGATCCGCAATGTCCAGCAGATAGCGCTCCAGGTCGTCCCGGTAGCCCATGGCGGTGCAGCCCGCCCGGCGGATGGCGTCGCGTATGAACTGGCGGCGCAGCCCCTCGTCGGTGGAGAGCACCTGGGCGGTCAGCTCCTCCAGATAGACCACCTCGGCCCCGTTGTCCCGGAGGATCTGGGCAAAACAGTCGTGCTCCCGCTGAGCGCCGTACAGATAGGGGATATCATCAAAGAGCAGCTGGCCCATGGTGTTGGGGCTCAGATGCTCCAGCTCCCGGCCCGGCCGCTGCAGCAGCACCCGTTTCAGCGCTCCGATCTCACTTTTCACACAAATCGGCATAAAGGTTCCTCCTCCCTTGACTGTTCTTTATTGTACCAAATATTCCTTCATATTTCTCGCCCTCCGGCGGTTCCATTTTTGTATTTTAACCTGTTTTTGTCCCGGCACCGCCCCGACACTTGACGTAATAATACCCATCCCCCGCTGGGGAAGTGGAAATTCATTCGTTTTTGGCTCCGGCGTTCGGGGAAAACCGTGCTATTTTGTACAATTTTTTGCAGTGAATTTGTCCCTTCCTCTTGGCAAGGGCTCAGTCCCGTGGTATAATGGGGCAAATGAAACCAAGGAGGACACGCCCATGAAGCCCACCATCGCCCTGCAGCCCGCGGCCCGCTCGGAGCTGGATCAGAGCAGTCTTTGCAGCATTGACCAGCGGCTCATCGAACGGCCCACGCCGCCGCTGATCCACCGGGAGGCCAGCTTCCTGCTGGTGCGCAGCGGCAGCGGTGTGCTGCGGCTCCAGGGACAGGAGTATCCCCTGTCCGCCGGGAGCCTGGCGGCCGTCCTGCCCTGGCAGATCAGTGAGATCGTCCAGGTGACGGAGCCCCTGAGCTGCAGCGTCATCGTCTACCACCTGGACACCGTCTTCCGGGCGGCCCACCTGTTTCGGGGCGAGGACGGCCAGCCCCTGCCCATGGAGCGGCTGATGCAGACCTTTCCGGTGCTGCAGCTGCCCCCGGCCCAGCGGACGGACGCGGCCCGCATTGTGGATTTCCTCAGCCGGGAGCTGGGCCTGGCCTCCCTGCAGGAAGAGGGGCAGCTGTTCTCCTCTCTCAACGCCGTGTGCCTGCTGGTGCAGCTGACGGTGCTGTATGCCCGGCTGGCCATAGCGGCAGAGCAGCCCGCCCCCCGGGAGCCGGATCACCGGGAGCTGCTGCGGTATATGTACCTCCACTGCGGCCAGAAGCTGACCCTGCAGCAGCTATCGGAGTTGTTCGGCTGCAGCCGCTCCACCGTCAGCAGCCGGATCCGCGCCATGACGGGCCTGTCCTTCTTCGACCTGCTCAACGAAATGCGCATCGGCAAGACCGCCGACTACCTGCTCTATACCGACCTGACGCTGAAGGAGCTGGCGGAGCTGCTGGGCTATGTGGACGAGTCCCACATCTCCAAGGTCTTCGCCGCCCGGCTGGGCAACCGCATCGGCCAGTACCGGGCCACCTATCAGAAGGTGCAGAACATCTGCCAGATCGAGGAGAGCCGCCTGGGCTACAGCCTGGTGAACCACATCTACCGCCACTACCGGGAGGAGCTCAGTGCCGCCGGCGTGGCCCACGCCTTCGGCATCTCCGTGCAGCAGCTGAACCGGACGCTGCTGTGCCAGGTGGAGCGGAATTTTGAGGATATGCTGGCCCTGGTGCGGGTGAACCGGGCCTGTCAGCTCCTGCTCGACAGCAACAAGACCGTGCTGGATATCGCCCTGGAGGTGGGCTATCACAATGCCAAGGCCCTGAGCCGCAGCTTCCTGAAATACCGCCTGATGACCCCCGGCGCCTACCGGGCCACCGCCCGCCAGGGCGAGGTCTGAGCGGCAAATCTCAAAGCCCTCCCGTCGCTTAAGACGCTGAGAGGGCTTCGTTTTTTCACGTTTTTCACACGTCCAGCCTTTGCCGCAGGGCGGCGCAGCCGTCCAGCTGCTCCTCCCCTGCTGCCACGCAAACGCCGCCGTCCGCCAGGGTCTCCAGCGCGGGGCACAGGGCCAGCAGCTCCGCCGGCGTGGTGTGCAGCAGCTCCTGCCAGCGGCGGCAGGCATCCTCTTCCGTGATGCCCCGGAACCAGCGGTTCTCCGCCGCCGCCAGCCTCTCTCCCGCCGTGCGCAGGGGATCCAGCGCCGCCACGGCGCTGAGGATAAATCCGGTGATATCCGGCTCCTCCCGGCAAAAGTCCCGCACAAAATCGGCGCACCGGGCCATGATCTCCAGGGAGCGGCCCGGCTGAGGGTCGCGATAGGTCCAGCAGAACAGGCCGCCGTCATCCCGGCCGCTGAAGCCACAGCCGTAGGCGCCGCCCTGCACCCGGATCTCGTTCCAGAGGTACACATAGTTCAGCACGCCCGCCAGTACGGGCACGCTGCCACGGAAGCGCAGTCCGCCGCGCTGCAGACTGCCTGCGGCGGCGGCAAAGCCCACCTCCGACGGGATGCGCAGTCCCTCCTGCCGCTGGCCCAGGGGGACATAGGCCGCCTGGTCACAGGGCAGGGCCTCGCCCTGGGGCAGGGCCCGAAGCAGACCCTCCAGACTCTCCGTCCGGACGCGCTCCGAGCAGGAGAGAGTCAGCCGGGCGCGGGTACACAGCCGGGCGGCCAGCTGACGCAGCTGCTCCGCCAGGGCGGCCCTGTCCCCGGTGGCGCTGCTCTTGAGCCAGGTCACCAGCTCCACGCCGCCGCTGTACTCCCGGGCCGCGCCGCAGGCCGACTGATAGGCATCCGCCCTTGTCACGGCGTACTGGTGCCCGTTTTCGCTGAGAGACAGCTGGGCGGAGAGTGACAACTGGCTGAGCACCTCGTCCAGGAGCCTGCCCTCCTCCAGTCGGCTCCGGGTCAATATCTCCGCCAGCAGCGCCATGGCCTGCTCCTGCTCCTCGGGCAGGCACAGCAGCGAGGCCGTCAGCAGCACCCGGCAGTGGCCGCTGTCCCGGCCCGGCAGCACCGTGGGGTAAAAGCTCAGGCGCCCCGTGTGCTGCCTGAGCAAGATCTGCAGCCGCTGGCCGTCATAGGCGGCGGTGGCCGCCGTGCCCAGCAGGCTGCACAGCAGCGACAGGGCGGGCAGCTCCTCCAAAGCGAGGTCTGCGGCGGAAAAATGTGCCTTGCAATAGGCCAGGGAGCTGCCCAGCCGGTGCCGCAGCAGCGGCACGCCCGCCAGGCGGCTCTCCTCCAGCTCCAGGGGCTCCGGCCGCTGGGGCAGGTCGCTCAGCTGCAGCATGGGGATGCTGTCCAAGGCCTCGGGGGTGTCTGGCGTCTGCTGCCAGCGCAGCAGTGCCTCCGTCTCCCGCTCCAGGGCCGTATAGTCCGCCTCCGTCCAGTCTGCGGTGGCCTCCGCCAGTCGGCGTGCCTCCTGTCGGGCCTTTTCCCGGCCCAGCTCCCGGGAGGGTGTCAGCAGCACGGTGGCCGCTGCCCCCTCCTCCACAAACAGCTGCCGCAGCAGCCGGGGGAAATAGTCCGTGTCCAGCTGCGCCTCCAGCGCGGCCAGGGTGGGCTCCACCAGAAGCCCGTTGGCGGGATCGCCGCCATAGAGCCAGGTATCCAGCATCTCCAGAGCTTCTCTGAGGCTGCGGGGCATGGAACCGCCGTCCCGATCCCGGAGGCGGAAGGCCAGCTGACTGTAGCACGCCCGCAGGCGCTCCTGATCCAGCCCCCGCTCCAGCAGCTCCCCGGCCGTCCGGCGCAGGGTCAGCTCGATCTCCTCCCGCTTTTCGGCCTCGGTGTTCCACACCTCCCAGGAGAACCAGGGCTGCTGCAGACCGTCCTGCACGCCCATGGCCAGATCCTGGCCCAGGCCGCCATCCAGAATGGCCCGCTTCATGGGTGCGTCGTTGTCCCCGGCCAGGTAGTCGGCCAGGAGAGCGGCGGCGAAGCAGCGCAGCTGCTCGTCATAGCAGCCCAGCAGCTGCCCATGGGCCAGGATGGCCCGGCCCTCCTCCGGCTCCTGGGGGCCCAGCTCATAGGCCGCCTCCGCAAAGCCGGAGACAGGCTCCTGCCGGGGGATGTCAAAGTCCGCCTCCCGGCGCGCAAAGCCGGCAAAGCAGCGATCCAGCCGCTCCAGCACCTCCTCCAGCGCCACGCTGCCCACCAGGGAGATGCGGGCATTGGAGGGGTGATAATAGCGCCGGTGGCTGTCCAGAAAGTCCTCATAGCGCAGCCGGGGGATACAGGCGGGGTCGCCGCCGGCCACATGGCGATAGCAGGTATCCGGAAACAGCAGGCGGTTCATCTGCTGGGACAGCACCGCCCCCGGGGCGCTGAAGGAGCCCTTCATCTCGTTGAGCACCACACCCTGATACTGCAGCGCGCCGTCCTCGTCCCGCTCAAAGCGCCAGCCCTCCTGCCGGAAGATCTCCGGCCGATGGCAGATGGCCGGGTGCAGTACGCCGTCCAGATACACGTCGATGAGGTTGAGAAAATCCTGGTCATTCCGGCTGCTGACGGGGAAAACCGTCTTGTCCGGATAGGTCATGGCGTTGAGGAAGGTCTGCAAAGAGGTCTTCATCAGCTCCACAAAGGGCTCCTTCACCGGATAGCGGTCGGAGCCGCAGAGCACCGAGTGCTCCAGGATGTGGAACACGCCGGTGGAATCCTGAGGCGGGGCCTTGAAGGCGATGGAAAATGCCTTGTTCTCGTCCCGGCGATCCAGCCAGCACAGCTGCGTGCCGGTGCGCTCGTGGCGGTATTCCCACAGGGTGCCCTCCAGCTCCGGGAGGGCGCGGCTGCGCAGCAGGCGGAAGCCGTGGAGCAAGGTCGTCTGTTCCATCTCAGCCCTCCCGCTCAGCCAGATAGTCCACAATGCTGTGGGCGGCGATGTTCCCCTCACCCACGGCCTTGGCGATCTGATAGGGCCGCCCGGTGCAGTCCCCGGCGGCGAAGCAGCCGGGCTTGTTGGTGGCCATCTGCCGGTTCACCACGATGTCCGCCCCCTCCACGGCCAGGCCCCGCAGCAGGGCGCCGGGAGCCACGGCGCTGCGCAGGATGAACACGCCGTCCACCGCCAGCTCCGTGCCGTCGGGCAGGCGCACGGCGGAGACGGAGTCAGCCCCCACGATCTCCTTCAGGCCGCCCCGGCGATGGATGATGTTGTCGCCACCCACGGCGCAGCCGTCATAGGGGGTAAAGAGATACACCCGTTCCGCCAGCTCCGCCAGATAGGACACCTCGTGCTCAAAGGCCGCTGCGGCGCAATATACGGCGATGGTCTTGCCCTTATAGAGGAAGCCGTCGCAGGTGGCGCAATAGCTGACGCCCTTGCCCAACAGCTCCTCCTCGCCGGGAAAGCCCTTGGCGCTGACGGCGCCGGTGGCCAGCAGCAGACTTCTGGCCTCATAGATCTCGTCGCCGCCCTGGAGCATGAAGCCCCGGCGTGTGGAGACGATGTTGGTGACCTGGCGGGAGATGATCTCCAGCCCCGCCTGGTCGATCTGCTCTCGCAGCTGCCGGTTCAGCTCCGGGCCGGACACCATGGTCAGCCCCGGATAGTTGGCGATGCAGTGGGAGCGCTCCACCTTGGGGCTCAGCTCCGCAGAGCCGAACCAGAGGATGGATTTTTCATGAAGCCGCAGGTTCAGGGCCGCCGAAACGGCGGCGGGGCCGGAACCCACAATGGCCACGTCGTATTGCATTTGGTATCCCTCGTTTCTCTTACTTTAGAAATGCGTCCCGGTAACACTGGGCCACATAGGCGTCGATGCGCCGGGCCAGAAGGTCGGCATAGAAGGAGGTGACAAAGTCGAACTGCGGCTCCAGCTCCATCAGCTGTGCCCGGCTGCGCTCGGGATAGGCGGCGGCCAGCTTCTCCAGCCGGGCCTCATAGTCCGCCGGGGTCAACAGAGCGTCCTCCCGGCGCAGCAGCTCCTGCCCCGCCACGGCCAGATCCAGCTCCGTCAGGTTGATCTGCAAAAACACGTCCTTGGTCAGGACGTCCCAATCGCTGACATCCTCGCCCTCCTCCAGGGCGGCCTCCCCGATCTCCGGGTTCTGGCTCATCTCCCGGAACTTCTTCTCCGACCGGCGATCCATCCAGGCCACTTCCTCCTCGTCCCGCTGGAAGCGGCTGTTTTTCGCCACCTCCTGCCAGACATAGGCGGAGGCCATATCGGGGTTCTCATCCTCCAGCAGGAAGCCCTCGATCTGCTTTTGCAGGCAGCGCAGCCGCAGGTCGTTCACCGTGCGGATGCCCTCGATGCCCAGGGCGGCAATGGCCTCGTCCGTCCGTTCGGGCAGCCGGCTGCGGGTGGTGGAGAGCAGCTCCACCTCCACGGGGCCCTCGCTGCTCTCCAGGCAGCGGCACTGGCCGGGGGCCATGCCCAGCAGATTCTGCTCCAGCGTCCTGTCCAGCAGGCCCTTGCCCACGACGAGGGTGACGTTCTCCCGGTTGAAGCGGGCCTTGTCGGAGCGGCAGTGCAGCACAGCGGTGTCGCCGGGCTCCACGCTGTCCACGCTGACGACTTTTCCATAGCGCCGCAGCTGGCGCTGCATATCCTTCTCCAGCTGCGCCTCATCCGGCGTAAAGCCGGTAAGGAACTGGGAGATGTCCGCCTGATGATAGTCATAGATCTCCAACGCCTGAGATTTCAGGGTAAGATACTCGGCCATAGCGCACCCCTTAGCCGTAGTAGTGCTGGCTGATCTTCTCCTCCAGCTCATCCTCGTCCATGAGGCCCACCACCTTCTCCAGCTCCTGGCCGTCCTTCATAAACAGCACGGTAGGCACGGCCTCGATCCCGTGGTCGCGGCCCAGCTTGGGCTCGTCGGTGATGTTCACCTTCACGATGTTCAGGAAGGGATAGTCCAGGGTCAGATCCTCCAGGACGCGGGAGAGCATCTTGCAGGGAACGCAGGTGGTGGAATAAAAGTCCACAATGGTAAAGCCCTCCCGGGTCAGCCCGGAATAGGTATCCGTCGTTGCAATGGAAATCATGGTCAATTCTCCTTTGTCAGATAGTCTTTCACATACGCCACCAGTTTAGCAAAGAGATAGTTGGCGGCGGTTTGGCGCCGGAAGCGGGGGCGGGTCAACACCTGCCCAGCCTGCTCCAGCGTCAGGCCCATGCCCTCGGCGCACTCCTGCAGGGCCTTCTGATAGTCCTCCTCCGTGGGGACGGAGGCCTTCTCCCGCTCCATCAGCAGGGCGCCCACGGCGGCTCCCTTGACGCCGTCCATCATCAGCTCCTCCAGATAGGCGAAGTGCTCCTCCCGGCTGCGTCCGCCGGTGACCTGGCGCACCTCATCGTCGGTGGCGGTATCAGGATCCAGGCCCACCGAGCGCAGCATATCCCGGGCCATGTCCCGGCCCTCCTGCCTGGTCTGGGCCAGCTCATCCCCGTCCAGCTCATAGGTGCAGCGGCGGCAGAGCTCCTCGTTCAGCGTCACCGCCAGAGGCTCCGTCATGTCCTCCACATACTGCGCCCGGGCCTTTTTCTCCACGGAGGCCCGCAGCTCGGCCACGGTGGCGGCGTCCTCCAGCTGCCAGGCGGCCACGTTCTCGTCCGTCAGCTCCGGCAGCTCCCGGCGGCGCACCTCCAACGCGGTAACGGTCACGTCCTCGCCGCCTGTGCGCAGCGTTCGCTGCTCTCCCGGGCACAGACCCGTCAACTGCGCCTCCAGCTCCTTGTCCAGCAGGCCCTTGCCCACCCGCAGCTGGATGCTGTCCTTCTGAAAGCGGGGACTGGCCCCCTGCAGCCGCAGGATAACGAAATCATCCGGCTGGATGCTCCCGGCGGGTACCATGCGGCCATGGCGGCGGCGCAGCCGCAGCAGCGCCGCTTCCATCTCCTCCTCATCCATGGTGAAGGGGGGCGCATAGGGCCGCAAGTCGATCTCCCGGTAGTCGGCCAGGGTCAGCACCTTACTCTTGATGTCCATCATATCAGACATTTTCTCCTTTTTCAATAAACTCCTGCAGCAGAGGGCTCACGACGGCGGCTTCTTCAAAGCTGCCGCAGGCCTCCACCTGCCCCTCCCGCAGGACGACCACGTTGTCCGCCCGGCGGATGAGGTTCATGTCGTGGCTGACCATCACCACGGTCTTGCCACGCATGACGTTCATCAGCGCCTCCATGACCTCGTGCTCGCTGACCACGTCGATGCCGCTGGTGGCCTCGTCCATGATGAGGATATCCGGCTGCTTCAGGATGATCCGGGCGATGGCCAGGCGCTGCATCTCGCCGCCGGAGCACTTGTTGTCGAAGCGGCTGATCTCCGTGTCGAAGCCCTGCTCCTTGGCCTGGATGAAGTCATAGGCCAGAGCCTGCCGGGCGGCGTCCTCCAGCTCCTCCTGGGTAAACTCCCGGTGCACGCCATAGGCGATGTTCTCCCGGATGGTTCCCTTGATGATCTGGTTGCCCTGGAACAGGTAGCCCACCCGCTCCCGCCAGTCCTCCAGCCGCACCTCGTTCAGGGGACGGCCATCCAGGCGGATGCAGCCCTCCCCGGGCTCGTTGAAGCGCTCCAGGAGCTTGATAAAGGTGGATTTGCCGCAGCCGTTTTCGCCCACGATGGCCGTGATCTTCCCCTGGGGGATGGTGAAGCTGACGTCCCGCAGCACCGGCTGCCGCTGGTCATAGGCAAAGCTGACGTGCTCGGCCTGCAGCTCGCCGGCGGCGCTCTCCAGGGGCTCCCCGGCGCTGATGTCCTCCTCCGGCTCGTCGGTGATCACGGCGATGGTGGCGCAGGAGCCCTGGGCCCCCTTGAGCATCTGCCACACCGCGCCCAGCATATAGGAGTTGGCCATGAACAGCATGAAGTAATTATAGAGGTTGGTCAGCTGGAACATCTTCATGGTTCCGGCCCGCACCATAGCGGAGGCCACCAGCAGCAGGATGATCTCGTTGACATACTGGGCGAAGGAGCCGATGGGTGCGATGAAGATAAAGCGGCGCTCGGCCTTTATCTGGGCCCGGTACCGGGCCTCGTTGGCGGCCACGCCCTTCTTGTACTCCTCGTCCTCCATGGAGGCCGTCTTGATACGCAGCACATTGGGCAGCCGCTCGGCAAAGAAGTTGGTAATGGCGGAGAGGGAGGTGTTGCCGATCTCGTTGACCCGATACTGCAGCTTGCCGGTGATCCAGGCCGACAGCAGTGTCACCGGGATGCCCGTCAGCATGATAAGGGCCAGGCTCTTATAAGTGGCATACATCTTCATGAAGTTGGTGTACATACCATAGAGCAGGGAGATCAGCTGCACGATAACGGCCAGGGTCGCATACGCGCCGGTGGTGTCCTGGGTCACACGGGACACCAGGGTCTGGCTGTCCCGCTTGTCATAGAAGGACATAGGCAGCCGCAGGAGCTTGCCCCACAGGGTGTGTCGGACGTTCCGGGCCGTCATCTGCCCGGCCAACTCGTTGATGCCTCCCTGCACCGCCTCCGTGACGGCCACCAGCAGGGTCATGCAGACAAAGCTGCCCAAAAATCCGGCCTCGGTGATAGCGCCGCCCATGATCTTGCTGGTATAGGGCACCAGCATACTCTCGGTCTCCTTGATGGCGATGGACATCAGCATCACCAGGATCAGCATGACCCAGGGGATCTTGATCTGCCGGTACATCCGCAGCATCTGCCCCCAGGTAGCGCCCTCCTGCTGCTTCTTCTGCTTCGGTTTTCTGCTCATGCCTGCACCGCCTCCTCCTGCATCAGCTGGTTATAAAATTCACTCACCAGGCGCAGCTCCTTGTCGCTGCCCTCCAAAACGCTGTGATCCTCCTGGGCCGCTACAATGTGGTCGGCCACGGCCACGGCCTGCCGGTCGTGGGTCACCAGGATCACCGTGCGCTGGCCCCGCAGCCCGGCGGCAGCCTGGATGATGTCGCTGGTGGAAGTGATGTCCAGGCTGGCTGTAGGCTCGTCCAGCACCAGAATGGGCGCCTGGGTCAAAATGGCGTTGGCCACGGATATCTTCTGCCGCTGGCCGCCGGACAGGCGGGAGCCGAACTGGCCCACCTGGGTCTCCAGCCCCTCAGGCAGCTCCGCAACAAAGCCCTCCAGGTGCACCAGGCGGATGACCTCCGCCAGCTCCTCCTCCGTCACCTCCCGGCGGATACCGTACAGGAGGTTCTCCCGGATGCTGCCGGACATCAGCGGCGTATCCTGCATGACATAGGCGATGTTCTTGCGCCAGGCGGGCGCGCCCATATCGCTGATGGCCCCGCCGCCGCAGAGGATGCGGCCTGCGCCCGGCTCATAGATTCGCTCCAGCAGCTTCAGAAGCGTCGTCTTGCCGCTGCCGCTGCAGCCCACGATGGCCGTGACCTGGTTGCCGGGGATGTGGAAGGACACGTCCTCCAGCAGCGGCTCCTCACCATAGGCGAAGGATACCCGGTCGAACATGATGTCGCCCCGCTCCACCAGCTCACTGGCGTAGGCGGCCACGCCCTCCTCGTCCTCGCTGAGCACGTCGGACACCTGGTTCAGGCGGCCCTGCACGGCCTTGGCCTTCTGCCAGATACCGCCCAGCAGGGAGAAGAAGCCCAAAAATCCACCGGCGTAAAGATAGAAGGTGTACCAGCCCTCGGCGTCCAGAGTGCCGTCGCCCAGCAGGCGGATGCCCATGTAGATCAGGGCGATCTCCGGCAGGATGCCCACGAGGCTGCCCACGATCTGCGTGACCACATCCAGACCGATGAGTCCCCGGTTGGCCTTGTAGTAGTCGTCCACCACCTTCTTACCCCGGCGGCGCTCATAGCCCTGCATATTCAGGGCCCGCAGCAGGGGCATACAGGACACCAGCTCGCTGAGGTAATCCGTCAGGCTGGACAGGGTGTACTGGGCCCGGTTGCCGAAGCGCAGGTTGAAGCGGCCCACCACCCAGGCCAGCAGCAGCGACAGAGGGGTAAAGACCAGCAGGATCAGGCCCGCCTTGATGCTGATGGCGGACATGGCCGCAATGGTCAGAGTCATGTAATAAATCTGGGAAACGCCGTCCAGCACCACGTCGAACACCAGCTCGTTCATGCTGTCGGTGTCCACGGTGATGCGGCTGATGAGGGTGCTGGAGGAGACCTTGTCAAAATACACCGGCTTCAGCCGCAGCACCTTGCCCCACAGGACGTTGCGCAGATTCCGGTTGGTCTTGTAGCGCACCACATGGTTCAGATACAGGATGCTCTGGCAGATGGCCACGGACAGCAGCTCCAGCCCAATAAAGGTCATCACGCTCTCCACGCTGGCGTCGCCGCCGGCGAAGAAGTTGGCGCTGGCCGCCGGCAGGCGCACCAGAATGATGCCCTGCAGGGCCGTGAGCACCATATACAGCAGGACGGAGGCATAGGGGATCTGCGCCGTTTTGCACAGGTGCCAGAAGCGCTTCCATATCCCCTTGTGCCGCACCACAGCCCCGTCGGAGGGGCCGTTGACTTGCGTTTGCTTCATGTCTTTTCTCTCCGCTTTCTTTTTTATTCTCTGCTTTTTCTGATTTTGCTCAGGTAACGATAGACGCTCTGCTCCGACATATGGATGGCGTCGGCAGCTCGGGCCACGGCCCCCTTCAGTTCGAACACACCGGTGTCGTAGAGATCCAGCAGCAGCTCCGTCTTCTCATCCGGCGTCAGCCTCTGGGGATCCGGGGTGAACTCCGCCACCATCCGCTCAATGAGCTCCAAGGTCGGCTCCTCCTGCTCCCGGGGCAGGCAGTCCGTCTGCGGCTCGTCCAGCTCGGCGTTGTTCAGGTGAATGAGACTGTCCAGATAGTCATACATCTCCAGATAGCTATGCAGCCGCACCACCAGGCACAGCACCGCCGCGGTATTCCCGCCGTCGTCCCGGATGAAGTACAGAGATGCCTTCATCAGCTTCCCCGTGTCGGAGGCCACGCCCCGGTTCAGCAGTACGCCGCCCTCCACCACCGCGGGCACGGCCATCGCCTCCCGGATCAGGCGCCGCAGGGGCCCGATACTGCCCCGGTGCAGGTTGTGCTGGGCCGCCACCGGCAGGGATTTCTGCGTCGTGTCAAACAGATACACCTCGCAGCTGTGCCCCAGGGTGCCGCCCAAAAAAGAAACCATTAACGAGTATTTATTCAGAATATCGTTCATATTACCCCTCCTTTCCATGCTTTGATAGTAACACAGGCTGTTTTTTCTGTCAAGTTTTTTCTTATCATGTTAAGAATTTTCTTGACATGGGGATGCAGCCTGTTGTATAATCACGGTGGCAAGCTCCCATGAAACACATAAAAGGAGAATGAATCATGAAAAAGTTCCTTACCACTGCGCTGGCTCTGGTCTGCTGCCTGCTGGTACTGGCTGGCTGCTCCAATGGCGGCAACGGCGGCAACGAGGGCGGCGAGAAGGCCAAGGCCCACATCGTCCTGGTGCTGGAGGACAAGACCGAGCTCCCCTATGACATCGAGTTCACCGCCGGCTCCACCCTGCGCATGGCCCTGTACGAGGGCGGCCTGATCGAGGAGGATCAGACGGCCGCCATGTTCGTGGAGACCATCGACGGCCACACCGCCGACGTGTTCAACGACGGCTGCACCTGGCTGCCCTGCGACGAGAACGGCCAGCAGATCATGGGCTCCTTCGACGAGATCATTGTGGAGGATGGCCAGACCATCTACCTGCAGTACTTCGTCGTGCCCGACATGGACTGATCGCGTATTCTTTTGATGATGCCCCTATAGCATGAAAAAAGCTCCCCATCCGGGGAGCTTTTTCATGTGTTGGTCAAACCTTACTCTTATAGCATTATTTCACGCGGCGATGGCCCCAAAGGCGGCCACACCCAGCCAGCTCAGCACGCCCATGATGCAGCCCGCCAGCAGCACGCCGCCCATGCAGGCCAGCACGCTCTTACGGAAGCCCATGTTCAGCAGACTGGCCGCCAGCGTCCCCGTCCATGCGCCGGTACCCGGCAGGGGGATGCCCACGAATATCAGCAGCGCCCAGAACAGGCCGCGCCCGGCCTTCTCCTGGAGCTTCTGCCCGCCCTTCTCGCCCTTTTCCAGGCAGAAGGTGAAGAACTTTCCGATCACCGGCTTGTCGCGGCCCCACTCCAGCACCCGCCGGGCGAAGAAGTAGATCAGCGGCACCGGCAGCATATTGCCCACGATGGCGATGATATAGGTCAGCCACAGCGGCAGCCCAAAGCCCACCCCATAGGGGATGGCGCCCCGCAGCTCGATGACAGGCACCATGGACACGAAGAATACGATCAGGCAATGCTTGAACATAGCAGCTCCTTTTTTGCGGCCCGGGCCGCAGTTATAACAAGTATAATATGTGATTATACCCCACGCCGGGCCGCAGTGCAAGCATCGTTAAATTTTTGCCGAGTGTTTTTGTGAAACACACAAAGAAAGCGGCGAAATTTCTACACTTTTCTCTGTTCTTTCTCTGCAATTTCTGTCGACAGACTTCCCCTCCATTTGTTATACTTAGAAGTAAACATATAGTATGGGAGGAACTGCGATATGGGCCTGTCAGAGATCATCGGTCTTTTGGGCGGCATCGCTCTGTTTTTGTTTGGTATGGCCATCATGGGTGATGGTCTGAAGAAGGTAGCCGGCAGCAAGCTGGAGCTGGTGCTGTACAAGCTGACCAGCACGCCGCTGAAGGGCGTGTTGCTGGGTACCGGCGTCACCGCCGTGATCCAGTCCTCCTCCGCCACCTCCGTGATGGTGGTGGGCTTCGTCAACTCCGGCATGATGAAGGTGAAGCAGGCCATCGGCATCGTCATGGGTGCCATCCTGGGCACCAGCATCACCGGCTGGATCCTCTGCCTCAGCAGCCTCAGCGGCGGCTCCGGCTGGGTGACGCTGCTGAGCACCGCCACTCTGACGGGCTTTGTGGCCGTGATCGGCATCGTGCTGCGCATGGCCGCCAAAAAGCCCGCCACGCGCCATGTGGGCGACATCCTGCTGGGCTTCGCGGTGCTGATGTACGGTATGTCCGCCATGAGCGACGCCGTCTCCCCCCTGCGGGACAGCCAGGTCTTCATTGATGCCCTGGCCTTCTGCTCCAATCCCCTGCTGGGCATCCTGGTGGGCCTGCTGTTCACCAGCGTCATCCAGAGCGCCAGCGCCGCCGTGGGTATCCTCCAGGCCCTGGCCATCACCGGCGCCATCACCTTTGAGATCGCCCTGCCCATGGTCATGGGCATCGCCATCGGCGCGGCCGTGCCCGTGCTGCTGTCCGCCCTGGGTGCCAATGTCACCGGCCGGCGCACAGCCTTTGTCTATCTGCTCATCGACGTACTGGGCGTGGTGTTCTGGGCCATCGTGTTCTACGCGGTCAACGCCGTCTGTCACTTCTCCTTCATGGGCACGACCATGAACACCGTGTCCATCGCCCTGATGAACACCCTGTTCCGCCTGGCCACGGTGCTGCTGCTGACCCCCTTCATCGGTCTGCTGGAAAAGGGCGTGTGCCTGCTGATCCCGGACAAGAGCGAGAGCCGCCCGGACGAGCACTCCGTGGATCGTCTGGAGGAACGCTTCCTCCAGCACCCGGCCCTGGCCATCGAGCAGAGCCGCCAGGTCACGGACTCCATGGCGCAGCACGCTATGGACAATCTGCTGCAGGCCATGTCCCTGATCCACGACTTCAGCGACAAGGCCGCCCACGAGGTGGAGGAGGAGGAGAGCCTGGTGGATCGCTTCGAGGATCGCCTGGGCACCTACCTCATGAAGATCACCAGCAAGGAGCTGTCCCAGCGCCAGAGCGAGGAAGTCTCCAAGTATCTGCACACCATCTCCGACTTTGAGCGCATCTCCGACCACGCCCTGAACATCTGCGAGGTAGCCCGGGAGATCCACAGCAAGAGCGTGGCCTTCTCCCCTGCCGCCGCCCGGGAGCTGTCCATTCTGGAGGAAGCGGTGCGTGAGATCCTGCAGTTGTCCATCAGCTCTTTCATCTCCGGCGACCTGGAATCCGCCGCCCGGGTGGAACCCCTGGAGGAGATCATCGACAGTCTGTGCGACGAGATGAAGCTGCACCATGTGGATCGTCTGCAGAAAGGCCAGTGCACCCTGAACCAGGGCTTCATCTTCAACGACCTGCTGACCAACTTCGAGCGCGTGGCGGATCACTGCTCCAACATCGCCGTGGCCATGATCGAGCTGGAGTCCGACGCCTTCGACACCCACCAGTACCTCAACAGCCTCAAGGCCATGAAGTCCACCTCCTTCGCCCGTTACTACAGCGCCTACCAGCAGAAATATACCCTCTGAGCGCATTTTTCTGTGCATTTCAAGCCGCCTGTCTTCTTGCAGGCGGCTTTTTTTCGCGGAAAATACTTTTCAAAAATTTTCCCGTGAAAAAAAGGGTTTTCCGGGTCTTTGTAGTATATTATCTATGAGAGCTGATGAGCTCCCTATTTTTTCGGAAAGGAGGGCTGCGCCATGCCCTTTCCCCAGCGCTTTCTGGACGAGCTTCTGGCCCGCAGCGACATCGTGGACGTGGTGGGCAGCTACGTCTCCCTGACGCCTAAGGGGGGCAGCCTGTGGGGCTGCTGTCCCTTCCACAACGAGAAGACGCCCTCCTTCCATGTGATGCCGGACAAGCAGTTCTACCACTGCTTCGGCTGCAAGAAGGGCGGCGGCGTGGTGAACTTCATCATGGAGATGGAGAACCTTTCCTATCCCGACGCCATCCGCTTTCTGGCCCGGCGGGCCAATCTGCCGGTGCCGGAGGAGGTACGGGACGGCACGGAGCAGCTGCGCCGGCGTATGCTGGAGCTGAACCGGGACGCCGCCCGCTGGTACTACCAAACTTTGCAGGAGCCGGCGGGACAGGCCGTCCGGGACTATCTGCAGCGCCGTCAGATCCGCCGCAGCATCGCCGTGCGCTTCGGCATGGGGGCCGCGCCGGACAGTTGGGATGCCCTGCTGCGGGCCATGCTGCAAAAGGGCTACAGCAAGGAGGAGCTGATCCGAGCCGGCCTGGCCGTCAGCGGCAAGGAGGGCCGGGTGTACGACAAGTTCCGCAACCGGCTGATCCTGCCGGTGGTGGACGTGCGGGGCGACGTGGTGGGCTTTGGCAGCCGTGTGCTGGACAAGTCCGAGCCCAAATATATGAACACCCCCGAGACCCTTACATACAGCAAGCGCCGGGTGCTCTACGGCCTGAACCTGGCCAAAAAGACCAAGCGCTCCAACATCATCCTCTGCGAGGGCAACCTGGACGTGGTAACGCTGCACCAGGCGGGCTTTGACAACGCCGTGGCCTCCATGGGCACCGCCCTGACGGAGGAGCAGACGAAGCTCCTCTCCCGCTATACCAAGGAGCTGGTGCTGTGCTACGACAACGACCGGGCCGGTACCCTGGCCACCCAGCGGGCGCTGGAGCTGCTGCGCAACTCCGAGTTCACCGTCCGGGTGCTGCGCCTGCCCAACCGCATGGTGGACGGCCAGCCCGTCAAGCAGGACGCCGACGATTTTATCAAGCTCCAGGGCCCCGCCGCCTTTGAGCAGCTGCTGCAGGGCAGCGCCAACGGCCTGGCCTTCCGCCTGGCGGAGATCCAGGGAAAATACGACCTCCGGGATCCCCAGGCGGTGGTAGCTTACGCCGCAGAGGTCAGCGCCCTGCTGTGCACCGTGGACAACGCCGTGGAGCGGGAGGTATACACCGTTCAGGCGGCCCAGGCCGCCGGCCTGCAGCCGGAGGCCCTGCGCATGGAGGTCAGCCGGACGATGAAGCGCCAGGCCGCCCGGGAGCGCCGCAGCCGGGAGCGCCGGGAGCTGAACCCCGCCGTGGCGATGCAGCCCCAGGAGCGGGGCATCCGCTATGACAATCTGCGCAGCGCCCGGGCGGAGGAGGGCCTCATCCGCCTGCTGCTGCTGGACGACACGCTGTTTCCCCAGGAGGCACCGATACAGGCGGAGGACTTCTCCTCGCCGCTGCTGGGCCGGGTGTTTGCCAGCCTGTGGCAGCGCCGTCAGGAGGGGATGCTGCTGAGCATCGGCGCTTTGAGCGGAGAGCTCAGCGGCGCCGAGATGAGCCATCTCACCGCCCTGGCGCAACAGCCGGAGTCCCGGGCCAACGGGGCCAGGGCTCTGGCGGACTATTGCCGCATCATACAGGAAGAAGCGCAAAAGCGCGGCAGCCGGGCGGATCAGGATCCCCTGGCGGCGGCGCAGGAGAAATATAAAAACAAAAAGGGCTATGGAGGAAAGTAACATGACAGAGAAGACCTATACCCCCCAGGAGCTGCAGGAAATGGCCGATCAGCTGCTGGCGCAGGATGACAAGGGCAAGGCCGCCAGGAAGGCCGCCCCCAAGAAGACCGACGACAAGCCCCTGGACGAAAAGGCCATGGCCAAGCTGCCCGCTGCGGCGCTGCTGGCCGGGAGCGAGAAGCTGCGTGAGCTCTTCCTCCGGGGCAGGAAGAAGGGCCGCCTGGAACCGACGGAGGTATCCGAGGTGGTGGACTCCATGGATCTGGAGAGCGAGCAGATGGACAGCATCTATGACTCCCTGGAGGCCCTGGGCGTCGAGATCGTCACCGAGGATTTCAGCAACGACATCCCCGAGGACGCCGAGCCCGCCATTGAGGAGATCGCGGAGATCGAGGAAGAGGAGCTGGTGGATCCCAACACCCTGGTGGACAGCTTCAACATCGACGACCCCGTCCGTATGTACCTCAAGGAGATCGGCAAGGTTCCCCTGCTGACCGGCGACCAGGAGATCGCCCTGGCCACGGCCATGTCCCTGGGCAACGCCGCCAAGGAGAAGCTGGCCCAGGTGGAGTCCGGCGAGCTGAGTCCGTCGGAGGAGGAGCTGACCCGGCTCAAGGCGGAGCTGAAGGCCGGCGAGCGGGCCAAGCAGCAGCTGGCCGAGGCCAATCTGCGCCTGGTGGTGTCCATCGCCAAGCGCTATGTGGGCCGCGGTATGCTGTTCCTGGATCTGATCCAGGAGGGCAACCTGGGCCTGATCAAGGCCGTGGAGAAGTTCGACCACACCAAGGGCTATAAGTTCTCCACCTATGCCACCTGGTGGATCCGCCAAGCCATTACCCGTGCCATTGCCGACCAGGCCCGCACCATTCGCATCCCCGTGCACATGGTGGAGACCATCAACAAGGTCATCCGCGTCTCCCGCCAGCTGCTGCAGGAGCTGGGCCACGACCCCTCTCCCGAGGAGATCGCGGAGGAGATGGGTATGCCCGTGGACAAGGTTCGCGAGATCCTGAAGATCGCCCAGGAGCCCGTGTCCCTGGAGACCCCCATCGGTGAGGAGGAGGACTCCCACCTGGGCGACTTCATCCCCGACGAGGGTGCGTCCGAGCCCAGCGAGGCCGCCAGCTTCACCCTGCTGAAGGAACAGCTCATTGAGGTGCTCAAGACCCTGACTCCCCGGGAAGAGCAGGTGCTGAAGCTCCGCTTCGGCATCGAGGATGGCCGCACCCGCACCCTGGAGGAAGTGGGCAAGGAGTTCAACGTCACCCGCGAGCGCATCCGCCAGATCGAGGC
>CAZUYE010000010.1:0-39905 GCA_964624925.1 uncultured Oscillospiraceae bacterium
GTAATCCTCGTCAAAGGTGGACAGGTCATAGGTGGGGTAGCTGGCCATGGCCAGCACCTCGCCGCTGCCCACACCTACCACCACCGCCGCGCCGCCCCGGACGATGCCGTCCGCCTCGGTCATGGCGCCGATGGTGGCCGCCAGGGATTCCTCCGTGTCCTCCTGCAGGTCAATGTCCAGGGTCAGCGCCACGGTGCCGCCGGGCTGGGGCTCCTTGGTATAGAGTTCGCCGGTGATCTTGCCCTCCTGGTTGGTGGTGATGATGCGGGTGCCGTTGGTGCCATGGAGATAGCTCTCGAAGGCCTTCTCCACGCCCTCCCGGCCCACCAGGGAGTTCATGGAGTAGCCCTCCATATCCCGGTAGCCCACGATGCCCTTCTCCTGGTCACCCACCCAGTCCTCATAGTAGATGGCACTGATCCGGCCCAGCACATGGGCCGCATACTTCGTGTTGTATACTCGGGCCGAGGCGGTGCCGGTGCTGACGCCCCGATAGCCACCGTCCGCCGTCTGGCTGATGAGCTCCACGGACACGTCGTCGGCAAACACATAGTCCGTGCCCATCAGCGCCTTCACCGCCAGCTCATAGCGCACGCCCACGACGGTGCGGGCCTGCTGGCCGGTGTAGCTGTCATCTATGCCGAACAGCTCCCGCAGCTTTGCCATAAAGCGATCCGGCTGCAGCGTCGGCATCACCTGGCTCAGGCTGGAGTAAGGGATGCTCTTGCTTTTCAGAAACAGCGCAAAGCCATCGCCGTCCTCCGGCGCCAGATAGCTGTAGGGCGCCTCCTGGCTCAGGGGCAGCGTGTCGTTCCAGGTCGTGTCGTTCTCCCGGCACAGCTCCGTCAGCCGCAGGATGGCCTTGTTCAGTTCCTGATCCGTCTCAAACTCCTTGGCGGAGAACAACAGGGTATAGGTCAGCCGGTTGGACACCAGCACCTTGCCGTTGCGGTCGGTGACAATGCCCCGGGAGGACTCCACCGTCTCGCTGGTGGCGTTGCTGGCCAGGGAGCGGGCCCGGTTCTCCTCACCGTTGAGCACCTGATGGTAATACAGCGTTCCCACATAAAACAGCAGGAAAAGTCCCAATATCACCGTCAGAATCCATATTTTCGCCCGAACCGGGTCATAGTTCTTCATCGTGTTCTCCTTTCCGCTTCACCGGCGGCTCACTTCATCACCCGGCGGTTCACACTGCGCAGCAGCAGATACACCATCGTCGACAGCGGTGCCGTCACCAGGGTCTCCCGCCCGGTCAGCGACAGGGCCGCCCCCACGTCCACACCGCCCCGGAAGCTCATCAGCAGGATCTGCAGCAGATCCATCAGCAGCATGGCCTGCAGCGTGCACAGCAGCGCACACAGAAAGCCCTGGCTCATCCGCCGCCGGGCCAGCATAGCTGCCGGAAGAGCGCAGAGCAGGAAGGCCAGCATATAGAAGCAGGGGATCACCCCCGGCATGGTCAGATCACAGGCCAGTCCAAAGCACACGGCGAACACCGTGCCCTCCACCGGCCCCTCCAGCATGGCGGCCACCGCCACGATCACCGGCGGCAGGAAGGGATGCACGCCCCATACCTGCACGTGACCCAGCAGCAGCGACTGCAAAAGCAGCAGCAACAGCGCTGCCACCGCGTAATAGAGCCATTTGAAAAACAGATCCCGCCGGGTCATGGGCGTCCTCCTCTCCTGTTTTGTCGCGCCGTCACTCAGTCCACAATGTCAAAATCCGTGATGATAAACACCTGGGTCAGCTCCGTGATGTCCGTCTTGGGCGTCAGCACCGCATAGCGGGTCAGGCCGTTGTCGTCGGTGCGGATCTCCTCCACCGAGCCGATCACAAGGCCAGAGGGATAGTAGCCGCCCAGGCCGGAGGTGACGATCAGATCGCCGTTTATGAGGCTGGACTCACTCTCCAGATACGAGAGCTTCAGCTTTCCCTGTCCCATCAGCGACAGCTCACCCTGGGCCACCGTAGCCTCGCCGGTGCGCAGCACCAGGGCTCCCAGCTCCGAGTCCGTGTCCAGGATGGTGGTCACGCTGCACCAGTTCAGACCCACCTCCGTCACCACGCCCACCAGGCTGCCCTGCTGATCTACCACGCAGTCACCCTGGGCCACGCCCAGACTGCTGCCCTTGTTCAGGGTCAGCACCCGCGCCCAGTTGGAGGTGCTGCGCTCGATGATCCGGGCGGACTCAAAAACGAAGTCCCGCCGCTGCTGCCGCAGACCGTTCAGATCCCGCAGCCGCTGGTTCTCCTCGCTGTCCGCCCGGGCCTGCCGCAGCTCCTCCTGCAGCTCCGCGTTTTCCTTTTTCAGCTCCTCGTTTGCACGCTTGAGCTCCTCCACGGAGGCAAAGTGGTCGCCTATATCCGAAAACCAGTCGGACACGGCAGAGCCCGCCGCCCGGAAGGGGTAGGCCACCACGCCGGCCACGTTCTGCAAAAAGCCCGTGTGGCTGCTCAGGGCGCTGGTCACACACAGGCCCACCGCCACCACCACAGCCGCCGCCAGCAGCAGGATACCGTTTTTTTGGAAAAATCGTTTCATAACTTGCCCCCCTGGGTCGAGACTTTCTCTTATTCGTCCAGCAGCTTCACGCCAAATTCCGCCAGCATCCGGCTCAGCAGCAGCACCGGCAGGCCCATCACATTGAAAAAGTCGCCGTCGATGCGCTCCACCAGCAGGGCCCCCTGGCCCTGCACGCCATAGGCCCCGGCCTTGTCCATGGGCTCCCCGCCCCGGATATAGGCCCGCAGCTCCCGCTCCGTGGCCGGACGGAAATACACATCCGTGGACTGTGCCCGGGTCAGCAGCCGTTCGCCCTGCCGCAGCGTCACGCCGGTGCACACCGTGTGCCGCCGTCCCGCCAGGGCCGTCAGCATCTCCAGGGCGTGCTCCTCATCCCGGGGTTTTCCCAGCTGCTGTTTATCCAAAAACACCATGGTGTCCGCCGTGATGACCAGCTCATCCTCCGCCGACTCCACCGCCAAGGACTTCTCCCGGCTGATGTAGCTGACGATCTCCTCCGGAGTCAGGCCCTCCGGATACCATTCCTCCACCTGGGGCACCCGCACGGCGAAGTCCTCGATGCCCATGCGCCGCAGCAGCTGCTGCCGTCGGGGAGAGCCGGAGGCCAGCACGATTCCGACCATGGCCTCACCTCCCGGTGGAGCCGAAGCCGCCCCGGCCCCGCTCCGTCTCGTCCAGCTCCACTGCCAGCACCGGCACAGGCCGGCTCACCGGCAGCACCATCAGCTGGGCAATGCGGTCGCCGGGCTGGATGGTGTAGGACTCCTGGCCCAGATTCACCAGCCCCACGCCGATCTCACCCCGGTAATCGCTGTCGATAACGCCCACGCCGTTGCAGAGGCACAGCCCCCTCTTGAAGCCCAGTCCGCTGCGTACGAATACCAGCGCCACATAGTCCGCCGAGGGCAACTCGATGGCGATGCCCGAGGGGATAGCCTGCCGCTGACCGGGCTCCAGCGTCACCGACTTTTCCAGGCAGGCGCACAGATCCATGGCCGCCGCGCCCTCTGTGGCGTAGCGGGGCAGGGGAAAGTCCCGCCCCATCCGGGGGGACATGGCCTTGATTTTCAGCTCCATTGTATCACTTGCTCCTGTTTTAGATGAAAACTTTTTGTAAAATAACTATTAATAATAACGCTTTGTATTCAGTTTTGTTCCGTTTTCCCTCTTTCGGCGTTCCACCCGTGGCTCCCCCTCACTCCACGCCCCGATAGAACAGCCCCCGGGTCAAATCCTCCGGCGCGTAGTCCTCCCGGCCCTGATAGGCCCGCAGCACACGCACACACTGCTCCGGCGTCTCCGTGGTAAAGCGCAGCCGGGCCCAGGTGAGCCCCAGCCGCCGCCACTCCGGCTTGTCCGCCAAAAACAGCGTCCGGCTGTTCTCGATCTGGCAGCGGTGGCCCCACTGGGGCAGCAGGGGAAACGCCGCCCCGGTGCGGTCGATGAGCACATTTTCCTTCTCGCAGCGGCAGCCCACATTGTTGCGGATGACGCAGTTCTCCATGATCATCAGCGGCAGCCGTCCGTATACCACCGCCTCGCAGGGCAGATGCTTCTCCACGTCCCGCAGCTGCTGCCAGCGCAGTTCAAAGCTCAGGGCCGCGCTGCTCAGTCCCAGCTCCTGCCAAAACAGCAGGGCGGCGGCGTTATAGAGGTTCAGCCCCAGATCTCCCCGCAGGTTCAGCCCCAGGCCCTCCGCAATGGGCAGATGCCCCAGGTTGCCGATGGCCACGGAGTCCAGATGCGCCCGGTGCTTTTCCAGCAGTCGCCGCAGCGGCTCCTCGTCCTCCGTCCGGAGGATCCGGGGCAACTGGGCGCACAGCCGCGTCTTTTGGCTCCATTGTTCCAGATCCACCTGTTCCAGCAGCTCCACCGGCAGATAGATCATGTCACAGTCCGCCAGCTCCTCCACCAGCTGCTCCCGCCGCGTGATGGAGCAGGACAGCAGCGGCTCCGCCGGAGCCGCCGGGGCCGCGGGTAGGGGAGGGGGCGTGCAGGTCTCCCGCCGGGGCGGACGGCTCAGCCGGGCCGCCAGGGACTCCAGAGCCTCCCGCCGCAGAGCATTGATGGCGCTGGCCGGGAGCATCAGCCCCTCCTCCAGCGTTACGTCAATTTGTTCCGCCGTGAACACGGTGCCGCCGGTCTTTTGCAGACGGCTGCGCAGCTCCTCCGCCGTCAGCGCCCGGCTCCGGGCCGCCTCCGGCACGGGGCCGTATACCGTCACCCGCTGTCCGGCGGCCTCCGCCTCCAGACAGGCGGCCTCGCCGCCGCGCAGTGTGCAGTGCAGATAAACCGCCACCCGGCGATGATCCTCCTTCTGATAGGCCGCCCGTGCCTGGGCAAACAGTTCCTTTGGTTCCGGAGCATTTTCCGGCCGGGTGCCGAACATCTCCGGCCCGGTCTGTCCCCGGTAATAACCGTCCGTGAAGCCGCTGCGGGAGAAGGCAGCCTCCAGCTGCTTCTGCTCCTCCCGGCTGGGCCGGCGCTTTTCGTCCAGCAGACGGCGATAGATCTCCGTGATCACCGCCACATATTCCGGCCGCTTCATCCGGCCCTCCAGCTTCAGGCAGGCCACGCCCATCTCCTCCATCTCCCGCAGATAGGCGGAGAGATTGGCATCCTTCAGGCTCAGGGGATAGCCCCCCGCCGCCCTCTCGTTGACACCATAGGGCAGGCGGCAGGGCTGGGCACAGGCCCCCCGGTTGCCGCTTCGCCCGCCGATGAGGGCACTCATCTCGCACTGGCCGGAGTAGCACATACACAGCGCACCGTGGCCAAATACCTCGATCTCCGCCGGGCAGCCCCGGCAGATGGCGGCGATGTCCTCCCGGCTCAGCTCCCGGGCCAGCACTACCCGCTCCATGCCCAGCTCCGCGGCGGTGTTGGCCCCGCCCAGGGTGTGCAGACTCATCTGCGTGCTGGCGTGCAGCGGCAGCTCCGGCGCGGCCCGCCGGGCCAGGTACCAGATGCCCCAGTCCTGCAGCAGCACCGCGTCCACCCCCATGTCGGAGGCCTTGTGCAGTGCCGCCACGGCGGCAGGCAGCTCCCGGTCCATCACCAGGGTGTTCAGGGTCAGATAGACCTTCACTCCCCGCAGATGGCAGTATGCCACCGCCTGCTGAAACTCCTCATCGCTGAAGTTTTTCGCATTGCGCCGTGCGTTCAGGGCGCCAAAGCCCATGTACACCGCGTCCGCCCCGCTCTGTACGGCGGCCACCATGGCCTCCCAGCCGCCGGCCGGGGCCAGCAGCTCCATCATCTGTCCCGGCCCTGCTGGGCCTTGAACAGCTGGCGTTTCAGCTCTGATACCTCGTTCTTGGCTTGCGTGGCCTCGTCCAGGTAGTTCTTCACCTGGCGGCGCAGATTCTCCGCCGCCGCCTGGTTCTTCAGCAGCTCATCGGCCAGATTCACTGCGGCCAGCACCGCCGCGTCCGTCTGGCTGACGTGCAGCGCCCGCTGCAGTTCCTTCATCTTCCCATCCACCAGAGCGGCCACCCGCTCCATGTAATCCGCATTCTCGTCCGCCACCAGGGTGTACTCCTGGCTGCAGATGCTCACCGTGACACGATTTGCCATAGCGTCCTCCTGTATATGATAAAAACGATTCGTTCCGGAGGCTTTTCTCCCTCCGATTGAAAGCGACAACAATACATTGTTTATTATAGCACAAAATTCCCCCGGGGAAAGCTTTTTCTGTCGAAACGCTGAAATTTGTGAAAAAGCCTCCCCGGCGGCTTTACGAACGGAGGGTTTTCGTGTAGAATAGTGGGGAATGAACACGAAGGGAGGCGTCGGACATGAGTGCCTATATTCTCCGGGGCGGCGAGCACAGCATTGCCCTGACCTGCGACCAGGTGGATCGCCTCCTGGGCCGTGGCGACGGCGACGCCGCCCTGCTGTACCTGCTGCTGATGCGCAGCGGCGAGGCGGTGACGGAGCAGGAGCTGCTGCGCCGCCTGCGCTGGAGCCAGCTGCGCCTGCAATCGGCGGAGAGCGCCCTGCAGGAACTGGGCCTGATCCAGCGCCCCGCCCAGCAGATGCCCTCTGCCCCGGCCCAGGAGCGCCCGGCCTACTCCTCCGAGGAACTGGCCAATCTCCTGGAGGGCGACCGTTCTTTCCGTATGCTGCTTCCCCAGCTGGAGGAAAAGTTGGGCAAAAAGCTGAAAACCGCCGACCTGCAGATCGTGGCGGGCCTGTATGATGACCTGGGCCTCCCGGCGGACGTGATCTATCTGCTGGTGAACCACTGCATCCAGCGCTCGGAGGAGCGCTACGGCCCCGGCCGCCGCCCTACCCTCCGCCAAATCGAAAAGGAGGGCTACTACTGGGCCCAACAGGGCCTCTTTGACCAGGCCAGCGCCGACGAATATCTGCGCGGCTGGCGCGCCAAACAGCAGAGCCAAACCCGCTATATGCAGGTACTCGGCCTGGGTCAGCGCCGCCCGGTGGCCAGTGAGGAGAAGTATCTGCTGGACTGGATGGAAAAAGGCTTCCCGCCGGAGACGGTGGCCCTGGCCTATGACAAAACAGTGTTTTACAAAAAACAGCTGGACTGGCGCTATCTCAACGGCATCCTCCGCCGCTGGCACGAAAAAGGCTGGCACACGCCGGAGGAGGTGGAACAGGGCGACCGCCGTCCCCCTGCGTCCCAGCCGGGCGGCCAGAAGCCCGACCACCCGCAATCCAACATGGACAAGTATTTGAAGTGGTAACAGATTGGAGGCCCTCCCATGCCCTATGACAGCAAGATCCTCAGCCGGGCCATGGCCCGCTTTGACCAGGACAAGCAGCACCGGGCTCAGCAGCTGCAGCAGCGTCAGCAGCTGCTCCTTCGCCAGGTACCGGAGCTGGCCGATATCGACCGTCAGCTTCGCAGCACCATGAGTCAGATCATCTCCTCCGCCCTGCGGCGCGGAACAGATCCCCTGCCCGCCCTGCAGGTCATCCGGGACGAGAACCTCTCCCTGCAGCGCCGCCGCCGGGAGCTGCTGGAGGGCCTGGGCTATCCGGCGGACTATCTGGAGGAAAAGCCCCGCTGCGCCCAGTGCGGCGACAGCGGCTTTCTCCGCAGCGGCACCATGTGCGCCTGTCTGCGCAGCTACTATGCCAAGGAGCAGATCGCGGAGCTGTCCCAGATGCTGGACGTGGGTTCCCACAGCTTCGAGACCTTCGAACTGCATTGGTACTCCCCGGAGCGCAGCGGTATGTCCCGTTCCCCCCGTGAAACGGCCCAGCGGAACCTGTCCGTGTGCCAGCGCTTCGCCCGGGAGTTCCGCCCCGGCTCACAGAATCTGCTGCTCTTCGGTGCCCCCGGCCTGGGCAAAACCTTCCTCTCCGCCTGTATCGCCCGGGTGGTCAGCGAGGACGGCTTCTCCGTGGTGTATGACACGGCGGGCCATATCTTTTCCCAGTTCGAGGCGGCCAAGTTCCGCCGGGAGGATGTCGAGCAGAACGACGAGAGCGTGGAGCGCTGCCTGAATTGCGACCTGCTGATTCTGGACGACCTGGGCACGGAGATGCTCACCGCCTTTGTCCAGAGCACCCTCTATCAGCTCATCAATGACCGCCTGCTGCTGCATAAGAGCACCATCATCAGCACCAACCTCGACCCGGATCGGCTGGGCCGGCGCTATAGCCCCCAAATCCTCTCCCGCCTCACCGGGGAGTACGAGCTCCTGCCCTTCATCGGGGAGGATATCCGCCGCCTGAAGCGGGAGCAAATGTAATATAGCCTCAATACACCGCAATGACTTCTTATACTGAAAAACGTGTTTTTTTCGACAATCTAAAATGGGAGAGGCCACAGCCTCTCCCATTCGTGTTTATCCAAACTTTTTACTCTCCTGCACGGCCAGCTGGTCGCAGCGGTTGTTCTTCTCGTTGGCCGCGTGGCCCTTGACCCAGTGATAGCGCACTTGGTGCCGCGCGATCAGCGGCAGCAGCTCCTTCCACAGATCCACGTTCAGCGCAGGCTTCTTGTCGCTCTTCACCCAGCCCCGCTTCTGCCAGCCATAGACCCAGCCTTTCTCCAGGGCATCGATGACGTACTTCGAGTCGGAATACAGCTCCACGGCGCAGGGCTCCTTCAGGCAGCCCAGGGCCCGGATGACGGCGGTGAGCTCCATGCGGTTATTCGTCGTCTCCGCCTCGCCGCCGGACAGCTCCTTCTCCACGCCGTTCCACTCCAGAATGGCCCCCCAGCCACCGGGGCCGGGATTGCCGGAGCAGGCGCCGTCCGTATAAATGGTCACAGTTTTCATGTCGTCTCCTGCGTGATGTCCAGCACCCGGGCCACGTCTCCCTCCACCCGGAAGCGCACGTTGTACCCGGCAAAGGACAGGCCATAGACCCGCTGCGGGTCGTCCTGATAGCGAGGCCGGGGATCCCCGGCCAACACACCCACAAGGCCCGCCCGGCTCTCCTCCGGCAGCCGCTCCAGCAGCGCCTCTTCGCAGTCCACCCGAAGCGGCTGATGGGCCAGCCCATCGGTGAAGCCGCCCCGCGCCTGGGGATGGCTGTCGGTATAGGCCAGATACGGCTTGATGTCATAGATCGGTGTCCCGTCCATCAGGTCAGCCCCGGCCACATGGAGCACCGGCCCCAGCACCGGATCCAGCTCGATCCGCTCCAGCGCCACCGAGGACAGCCCCAGCGCATTGGGCCGGAAGGGAGAGCGCGTGGCAAACACACCCATGCGCCGGTTGCCGCCCAGCCGGGGCGGCCGCACCGTGGGCGACCAATCGGAGCGCACAGCCTCCGAAAACTGCCAGATCAGCCAGATGTGGGAGAATTCCTCCAGTCCCCGCAGCGCGTCGGGATTGCGGAAGGCGGGCTCGAACACCACCCGTCCCCGCAGCTGCGGCACCAGACCACTTTGCCGGGGCACGCCGAATTTCTCCGGCAGCTCCGTGTGGATGCGGGCGATGACCTGCAGCTCCATCACAGCTTCCTGCGGCCGGAATCGGTGAGATGTGCCTTGATATCCTTGGGCAGGCGGAACAGCCGCACGGCCTCTCCGGCCACGATGACCACCATACCGATGAGGATGATGAGGATCTGCTGCCACTGAAGCGCCGCCAGGAAGATGACGCACAGCACCAGCAACAGCGCCCAGTTGATCCGCGCGTTGGTGTACTCAATATCCCGCAGCTCATCACTTTTCAGATAGATGATCTTGTCATACTCAAACTCCGCCGTCTTGCTGGGATCGTAATACAGCGTCTTGGTGAAGTACTGGAACCGCGTCAGCGGCGCGTACATCTCTTTTTTCTTGGCCATGTCGTCTGTCCTTTCTGTCTGTTATTCCTTCTCCTCTTTTTCTGTCAACGCCATGGAGATGACCTGGTCGCCCTCCTCCTTAAAGCGCATAACGATAACGCCCTGTGTGGCCCGGCCCGCGATGCGGATGTTTTCCACCGCCGTGCGGATGAGGATGCCCGCCTCCGTCACCAGCAGCAGATCCTCCATGCCGTCCACCACCTTGATGCCCACGATGGGCCCGGTCTTCTCTGTGACCATATAGTTCCGGATGCCCAGGCCGCCACGGCTGGTGATGCGGTATTCCTCCACCGGCGTCCGCTTGCCGAAGCCCCGCTCCGTAATGGACAGCACGGTCTTGCCCGCCTCCGCCCGGGCGGCGCCTACCACATAGTCGCCCTCCCGCAGCCGGATGCCGCGCACTCCCACCGCCGTGCGGCCCATGGCGCGCACATCGTCCTCGTCGAAGCAGACGGCCTGCCCGTCGTGGGTGGCGATGAGGATGCGGTCGCTGCCGTGGGTCTCCAGCACGCTGATGAGCTGGTCGCCCTCGTCCAGGGTCAGGGCCCGGATACCGTTGTTGCGCAAATTCTTCAGCGCCGATACCTCCAGCCGCTTCACCGTGCCGTTCCGGGTCACCATGAACAGATACAGCTCCTCCATACCCTCCGTCTCCCGGAAGTGCAGCATGGCGCTGACCCGTTCGCCGCTCTCCACCTGGATGATGTTCACGATGTTGGTACCCTTGGCGGCCTTGCCGCTCTCCGGAATCAGATAGCCCTTCTTCTTATAGACCTTGCCGCTGTCGGTGAAAAACAGGATATAGTCGTGGGTGGAGGCGGTGAATACATCCACCACGCTGTCCTCCTCCCGGGTGGTGATACCCTTCTTGCCCATGCCACCCTTGCTCTGGGCCGCATACTCGCTGACAGGGGTGCGCTTGATATAGCCGTTGGCGGTGAGGGTGAAGACGCACTCCTCCTCCTCGATGAGATCCTCAATGTCAATCTCGTCCTCCACATCCTGGATCTCCGTCCGCCGCTCGTCGCCGAACTTGTCGGCAATGGCCTGCAGCTCCTCCTTCAGGATCTGCTTCACCAGTCTCTCGTCGGACAGTACCTTCAGGTAGTAGGCGATCTTCTCCTCCAGTTCCCGGTATTCGTTCTGCAACTTCTCCCGATCCAAACCCTGCAAGGCCTTCAGGCGCATATCCAGAATGGCCTGCGCCTGAACCTCGTCCAGACCGAAGCGATTCATCAGATTCTCCCTGGCGTTATCGTAGCTGGTGCGGATGATGCGGATGACCTCGTCGATGTTGTCCTGGGCAATCAGCAGACCCTCCAGCAGATGGGCCCGCTCCTGCGCCTTCTTCAGGTCATAGCGGGTGCGGCGGAGGATGATCTCCTCCTGGAAGGTCAGATACTCGTCGATGATGTGCCGCAGAGACAGGATCTTCGGCTGCGTCTGATTCTGCACCAGGGCCAGCATATTGATAGCAAAGCTGCTCTGCAGCTGCGTCTGGGCAAAGAGCCGGTTGAGCACCACCTGTGGATTGGCGTCCCGCTTGAGCTCGATGACGATGCGCATACCGTTGCGGTCGGTCTCGTCCTGGATGTTGCTGATACCCTCCAGGCGCTTGTCCTCCACCTGCTCGGCCATGTTCTTGATGAGCATCCGCTTGTTCACCTGATACGGCAGCTCCGTGATGACGATGCGGGTGCGCCCGTTGCCAAATTCCTCAAATTCATGCCGCGCCCGGATGATGACCCGTCCCCGTCCGGTGGCGTAGGCGGCCCGGATACCGGCCCGGCCCATGATGATGCCCCGGGTGGGGAAGTCCGGGCCCTTGACGTGCTCCATCAGGTCGGACAGCGTGGCCTCCGGGTCGTCCAGCACACAGATGCACGCGCCGATGACCTCCCGCAGGTTGTGGGGCGGAATGTTGGTGGCCATGCCCACGGCAATACCGCTGGAACCGTTCACCAGCAGATTCGGGAAGCGGCAGGGCAGCACACGGGGCTCTTTCCGGCTCTCGTCAAAGTTGGGATCCCAGTCCACCGTGTCCTTTTCGATGTCCCGCAGCATCTCGTTGGAGATCTTGGACAGCCGCGCCTCGGTGTATCGATAGGCTGCCGGGGGGTCTCCATCCACGGAACCAAAGTTACCGTGACCGTCCACCAGCATATAGCGCATGGAAAAATCCTGGGCCAGGCGCACCATAGCGTCGTATACCGACGCGTCGCCGTGGGGGTGATAGCGGCCCAGCACGTCGCCCACGCAGGTGGCGGACTTTTTGAAGGGACGGTCGCTGGTCAGGTTGTCCTCATACATGGCGTAGAGGATACGCCGATGCACGGGCTTCAGGCCGTCCCGCACGTCGGGCAGCGCCCGGCCCACGATAACGGACATGGCATATTCGATATAGGATTTCTCCATCTCCGGCACCAGCGAGCGCTCCTCAATGTGCTGGTTCGGATAGCGGATCTCCTCCGGATCGTATTGTGGTCTTTTGCTCATTTCATTTTCTCCTTGTCAGAGAGTGTCAATAGTCCAGATTCACGGCATACTTGGCGTTGCGCTCGATGAACTCCTTCCGGGGCTCCACCTTCTCGCCCATGAGGACGGTAAAGGTAGCGTCGGCGGCCACGGCGTCGTCCAGGGTGATGCGCCGCAGGGTACGCCGCTCCGGATCCATGGTGGTCTCCCACAGCTCGTGGGGGTTCATCTCGCCTAGGCCCTTGAAGCGGCTGATCTCCACCTTCACGTTGGGGTTGCCTCCACGCAGCTCCGCGGAGATAGCGTCCCGCTCCGGCTCGCTGTAGGCCACTCTGGTGGTCTTACCCCGCGTCAGCTTAAACAGCGGCGGCACGGCGGAATAGACATAGCCCTCCTCGATGAGGGGCCGCATAAAGCGGAAGAAGAAGGTCAGCAGCAGCGTGCGGATGTGCGCGCCGTCCACATCGGCATCGGCCATAATGATGATCTTGTGATAGCGCAGCCGGTTCAGATCCAGCTCGTCGCCGATGCCCGCGCCCAGGGCGGTGATCACCGGCTGCAGCTTGTCGTTGCCATACACCTTGTCTGCACGGGCCTTCTCCACGTTCAGCATCTTGCCCCACAGGGGCAGGATGGCCTGGAAACGGGAATCGCGTCCCTGTGTGGCGGAGCCGCCTGCGGAGTCGCCCTCCACGATATAGATCTCCGTCAGCTCCGGGTTATTTTCGTTGCAGTCCCGCAGCTTGTCTGGCATGGCCGCGCCGCCCAGGGCGGTCTTGCGGCGGATGGACTCCCGGGCCTTCCGGGCCGCCTCACGGGCCCGATTGGCAGTGAGGGCCTTGTCCAGGATCGTGCGGGCCACCACCGGGTGCTCTTCCAAATATGTGGCCAGCTGGTCGGACATGACGTTGTCCACCAGGGTTCGGATGTGGGCGTTACCCAGCTTGGCCTTGGTCTGGCCTTCGAACTGGGCCTCCGTCAGCTTCACGGAGATCACGGCGGTGATACCCTCCCGCACGTCCTCTCCGGAGACCTTGTCCCCCTCCTTGATCATGCCGTATTTCAGGCCATAGGCGTTGAGCACACGGGTCAGGGCCGTCTTGAAGCCCGTCTCGTGCATACCGCCCTCTGGGGTGTGGATGTCGTTGGCAAAGGACACCAGCGTCTCGTTGTAGCTGTCGTTATACTGCAGGGCGATCTCGGCGGTACTGTCCCCTCTGGCGCCGGAGAGATAGATGACCTCCCCATGCAGCTCCGTCTTGTTGCGGTTCAGCCAGGTGACAAACTCCCGGATACCGCCCTCATAGCACATGGAGTCGCTCTGCTCCTGTCCGGGCCGTGCGTCGGTGATGGTGATGCGCAGCCCCGCATTCAGAAAGGCCTGCTCCCGCATACGGGTGTGCAGCGTCTCATAGTCGTACTCCAGCGTGTCGAACATCTCTGGATCCGGCTTGAAGGTCACGGTGGTACCGGTGGTCTCCGCCTGGCCGATGATGCGCATTTCCTGGGTGATGTCGCCCCGGGAGAACTTCATCTCATAGATGTTCCCGTCCTTGCGCACCTGTACCTCCAACCATTCCGACAGCGCATTCACCACCGAGGCGCCCACGCCGTGGAGGCCGCCGGACACCTTATAGCCGCCTCCGCCGAACTTGCCGCCGGCGTGCAGCACGGTGTACACCACCTCCAAGGCCGGCCGCCCCGTCTGCTTCTGAATGTCCACGGGGATGCCGCGGCCATTGTCGGTGACGGTGATGCTGTCACCGGGGTTGATGGTCACAGTGATCTCCGTACAAAAGCCCGCCAGCGCCTCGTCAATGGCATTGTCCACGATCTCATACACCAGATGGTGCAGACCGGAGGCGGAGGTGGAGCCGATATACATACCCGGCCGCTTGCGCACGGCCTCCAGCCCCTCCAGTACCTGAATGTCGGAGGCGTCATAGGCCGTTTCCGCGGCGGTAACCTTTTCCATTTCAGTCATAGTGTTCTCTTTCCTTTCCATAGGGGTTTGTCTCCTGCGCCCGTTTGCCGAGCGTCTGGGTATTCAGCTGGGATATATAGATCAGCTGCCGGTGATAGGGGTGGTCGCAGACCAGAAAGGACTTGGGAATGTCCTCGCACTCGCTGAGCACCACGCCCTCCTCCTCCGCCCGATCCAGAAACTGCCTCGTCCTGGGGGACTGGGAGGTGATGTCAAGGTCAAAGATACCGATGATGTGCCGGTCGTTGACCATTACGTTCTGTCCAATGTGCAGAAAGCCCATTCACAGCACCTTCCCCTCCCGGATGTGATACACCCGGCCCGATAAAAGCTGATCCAGCCGGTCGTTTTCGCAGCAGGTGATGAACACCTGCCCGCCGGCAATGCGGTTTAACACATATTCCTGCCGCCGGGGATCCAACTCCGACAGCACGTCGTCCAGCAGCATCACCGGATACTCCCCGATGGCACTGCGGTGGATCTCCCGATCCGCCAGCTTCATGCTCAGGGCCGCCGTGCGCACCTGACCCTGTGAGCCAAAGTGCCGGGCCTCCCGTCCGTTCACCGTCACGACCACGTCGTCTTTGTGGGGCCCTGAGAGGCACAGCCTTGCTGCGGCCTCCGCCTGCTCATGGGCCTTTTGATGCTCCACCAGTGCCATATAGATGTCCTTTTGTGCTCCCATGGGATCCTCCACGGTCTTCACCGTCTGGTAGCTGAGCGCCAGCTCCTCCTTTTCCCCGGAGCACTCCCAGTGGGCCTGTCTGGCAAATTCCGCCAGGGTGCTGACATAACGGGCTCGGTAGCCAATGAGCACCGCTCCCACCTGACACAGCCGCTCGTTGAAATCTGGCAGGGTCTTCAGCAACTGGGGGTATTCCTCGCTGTCCCTGAGGATGCGGGTCTTGTGCTCATAGAGTCTGCCGTATTCCGCCAGCGCCTCTGCATAGCGGGGCCGCAGCTGACACAGGGACTGATCCATAAAGCGCCGCCGGGCCGCCGCTCCGTCCCGGATCAGGAACAGATCCTCCGGGGAGAAGAACACCGTGTGCAGCACACTCGACAGTTCCGCGCCGCTCTTGGCGGCCACGCCGTTGACGCTCATCTTCCGCCGCCGTCCCCGGCACAGCCGAATCTCCGTTTCAAAGAGCCGCTCCCTGGCCTGTATGCTGCCCAGCAGCCGGGCCTCCTGCCTTTCAAAGCCGATGAGCTCCCGATCCGCGTGGGTACGGGGGCTGCGTCCGCAGGAGAGGTACACGATGGCCTCCAGCAGGTTGGTCTTTCCCTGGGCATTGTCGCCGTAGATAACGTTGCAGCTCCCGTCGAAAATCAGCTCCTGGCTGTCATAGTTGCGCCAGCCCTCCAGCCGCAGCTTATCAATCCGCATACGCCGTCCCAAGGCGCTGTGTACCGGCCTCCACCACGTCGCCGGGCCGAATCTTCCTGCCCCGCTGGGTGCACACCTCGCCGTTGACCAGCACCTCGCCGTCCTGGATCATCAGCTTGGCCTCGCCGCCGGTAGCGGCCACCGCCGCCAGCTTCAGCAGATCCTGTAGCTTGATATATTCCGTGATAATGGGAATGATCGTCGTATCCATAGTTGTCTCTTTTCCTCGTTATTTTTTACGCCTTCAGCCGCACCGGCAGCACCATGTACAGGAAGTTGTTGCTTCCATCCACTGGGGAGAGAATGCAGGGGGAGATGCTGGTGTTCAGCTCCATACACATCTTCTCCGCCGGTGCATAGCGCAGCGCATCCATCAAAAACCGGTTGTTAAAGCCGATCTCCAGCCCCTGGCCGTCTCCCTCCAGGGGGCAGATATCCCGGGATTCACCCGCGCCGGTCTTGGCGCTCAGGCTCACCTTACCCTGCTCAAAGCGGCAGCGCACAGGACTCTTCATTTTCTCACTGATGACCACGGAGATACGATCCAGTCTTCCCAGCATGGCCTTGCTGTCCACCGTCAGCCGGATGGGATTATTCCGGGGAATGGCGTTTCTATAGTCCAGGAACTCGCCCTCCAGGCGGCGGCAGATCAGCTGCGTGGCCCCCACCTCAAACAGCAGATGCCGCTTACCCAGGGTGATGTGCACCGTCTGGTCGCTGTCCTCGCAGATTTTCTCCACCTCATTCAGAGCCGAGCCCGGCGCCACGAACCGGAAAGCGCCGCCCTCGATTTTCTCCAGGGGCTCCCGCCGCAGGGCCAGACGGAATCCATCCACGGATACCACCGTCAGCCCCTGTTGCTCTATCTCGAACAGAGAGCCGGTATGGATGGGTCTGCTCTCGTTGGTGGACACGGCGAAGCTGGTCTGGTTGATCATGGCCTTCAGCGTCCTCTGCTGCAGCTCCACACCATACTCGTCGTCCACCTCCGGCAGCTCCGGGAAATCGTCGGCAGACAGACCCGTCAGCTCAAAGGACGCGTCGCCGCAGGTCAGGCACACACCGTACTTCTCGTCGGCATCGAACAGGATCATGTCATCCGGCATCCGGCGGATCATCTCGCCAAAGATCCGGGCGCTGAGCACCAGCCGCCCCGGTCGGTGGATATCCGCGTCCACGGTGGTGCGGATTCCGGTCTGCATATTGTAGCCGGACAGGGTCAGCGTATCGCCGCCCTCCAGCAAGATCCCCTCCAGGGCGGGAATGGAGCTCTTGGCCGCCACAGCCCGGGAGGCCGTATTGATGGCGCTCTGCAGCAGCGCCTTTTCACAGGAAAAACGAAGCATAGCGTGTCCGTCCTTTCTCGGTCAAAAATCACAGGTTGCTCTCTCAAAGAGAACAGAAACATAACCTTTATTAGTAGTAGAAGCAGTAGTGCTCCACAATGTGGAAATCACCCCAAACCCCTTGCTATAACAGGCTTTTCAATCCACAGCCCTTCGTGGAAAGTTTCTCCCACTTTTCCACAGTCTCAAGGGCATCGAACTATTCCACCCCTTATCCCCGTGGAATCCACAGTCTCATGTGGAAAAAAACCTACTTCTGCGAATTGATGTTGGAGGTGATCTCCTTCACCTTTTCGGCGTAGGCGGGATCCGTGCGCATCTTCTTCTCCACCTGATCCAGGGAGTGCAGCACCGTGGTGTGGTCGCGGTCACCGAATTCCTTGCCGATGTCATTGAGGGAGAGGTTGGTCAGGCGGCGGATCAGGTACATGGCGGTCTGGCGCGCATCCATCAGGTTCCGCTTGCGGCCCTGGCCCCGTACCTGCTCCTCGTCCACGTCGTAGTAGCGGCAGATGTACTCGATAATGAGCGCGGGGGTGGGGACGAACTCATTGTACTTCTTCAGCATATCCTTCACAGCCCGGCTGACGGCTCGCTCATCCACCTGGTCACCCAGCAGATCCCGATAGGCCAGCAACTTGTTCAGGGCTCCCTCAATCTGGCGCACGTTGGCGGTGACGCTCTCTGCGATGTAGTTGGAGATGTCGTCCGGCAGCTGCACGCCCAGCAGGGCTGCCTTGTTCTTGATGATGGCCAGACGCGTCTCAAAGTCCGGCGGCGCCACGTCCACCATCAGCCCCCACTCAAAGCGGGTCTGCAGCCGATCCTCCAGTTGCGTCATCTCCTTGGGTGGCCGGTCACTGGTCAGCACGATCTGACGACCGGACTCATACAGAGTGTTGAAAGTGTGGAAGAACTCCTCCTGGGTCTGCTTCTTGCCGGCGATGAACTGGATGTCGTCCACCAGCAGCAGCGAGGCCTGACGGTATTTCTCCCGGAACTCGGCGTTCTTCCCCTCCCGGATGGAGGCAATCAACTCCGTGGTGAAGTCGTCGCCCTTGATATACACGATCCGCGCATCCGGCTGGCGCTTGCGCACATGGTGCGCAATGGCATAGAGCAGATGGGTCTTGCCCAGGCCGGAGTCACCATAGATGAACAGGGGATTGTAGTGGCTGGCGGGCTTCTCCGCCACGGCCTGGGCCGCGGCAAAGGCCATCTTGTTCTGGGGCCCCACCACGTAGGTACCAAAGGTGAACGCGCCGGACTCCATCAGAGAGCCGGGCCGGTCCGGGGCCACCCCGTGATAGGCCGAAAGCTGCTGGTCGTCCAGGATCTTCACCATCAGGTCAGAGGAGAAGATATCCTTCAGCGCCGCCTTGATGTGGTCCATGAAGCGGGCCTCCACGGTGCTTTTCTTAAAGGCGTTGCTGCAGTGCAGCACAAAGGCGGAGTCCTCCATGGTCACCACGTCGATCTCGTCGAACCAGGTGTTGATGGTGGTCTCCGACAGTTGGCCCCGCAGGCGATCCAATACGCTCTGCCATACGTCGGAAATAGAATTCAATACAAGCGCCCCTTTCCCGTTTGTGTCTCTCTCTTGTCGAATATGTATCTAATTTATTATATCAGATACCTGTGGAAAAGTCCACACATATTCTAATAATAAGCTTAATTTTTTTCTCTCAAACCGCCCTGACAAAATCTCCCTCTCCGCGCCCATTTTCCCGCTGGGAAGGGGCACGTTCTGCTTCCGTTTCGATATTTTACCTGAGTCTCCCTTGCGCAAGGGGAGTGGTTGTGCGTCGCAGGCTCCATCCCCTCCGTAGGGGACGGGTTCTGCCCGTCCCGCGATTCGTGTCTGCACCTCTTCGCAGGGAGGGCTCTCATGTGTCCCGCCGCCCTGCCCCGCTTTTCCACCCGCTCTGTCATTGCGAAGCCAGTGCGCACACTGGCTGTGGCAATCCGCGTTCCCAGCCCAAGGAGAACGAATTGCCAGCTATGCATAAAGAATCCGCAGAGGTATGTCCCCGCTCCGTTCCTCCTTCCAAAAGAATCCCCCGTCTCTGCGCAGATTTTTGTTGACAGCCGAAAAAAAAATCTGTATAATCTTTAGCGTGCCTTTTTGCGGCATAAAGAATGTCAACTGCGGCCACGGGGGTTCCGCCTCCGTCCGCCGTCGAGTATGGACGGCTGCCTCGCGCCGTCGTCCGGAATAATAAAATGGAGGTGTCATGCAATGTTCCGTACCTATCAGCCCAAGAAGCGCCAGCGCTCCAAGGAGCACGGCTTCCGCAAGAGAATGGCTACCCGCAACGGCCGTAAGGTTCTGGCCCGCCGCCGCGCCAAGGGCCGCGCTCGCCTGACCCATTGAGGTCACGGAAAGTGCATCGCGCATAGATAGTCGATCAGGGACGGTGGAAGGGAAACTGCCGTCCCTTTTTGCCTATGCAAAAAAAACAAACGCTGCGCCGAAAAAGAGGAGTCCTGAGATGAAGGCTTCCGTCACGGTAAAAGAGAATTACGAGTTCCGCCGCATTTTTCGCAAGGGAAAGTCCGCGGTGTCGCCGCTGCTGGTGGTCTATTGTCAAAAGAACCGCCGGCATCTCAGCCGTCTGGGCGTCTCCGTCAGCACCAAGCTGGGCGGTGCGGTGACGCGCAACCGTGTGCGCCGCCGCCTGCGGGAGATCTACCGGCTGAATAAGCCCCATATGTGCCCCGGTTATGATTTGATCCTGGTGCCCCGCGTCCGTGCGGTGAGTGCCAGCTATCAGCAGCTGGACCGGGCCTATCTGCGCCTGCTGGGCCAGCTGGGCCTTTTACGGGAGGATGCGGAATGAAGCGTTTTCTGCTGCGGAGCATCCGCTTTTACCAGACCGCCGTTTCGCCTCTTTTCCCGCCCCGCTGCCGCTATATCCCCACCTGCTCGGAGTATGCTCTGCAGGCGGTGGAGCGATATGGCCCCCTGCGGGGCGGCTGGCTTGCGCTGCGCCGTTTTCTGCGATGCAATCCATTCCACCGGGGCGGGTATGACCCCGTCCCCTGAACCAAAGATCCTTTCCCACCCCTAATCAAAACGGAGGTAGCTATCCCATGTTTGCAAAGATCGGATATTATATCTGTGTACCCTTTGCGTTTCTGACCCGGCTGTTCTACAGCTGGACAGGCTCCTATGGCGTGGCTCTGATCCTGTTCACCCTGGTGGTCAAGCTGGTGCTGCTGCCCTTCCAGCTCAAGAGCAAGAAGAGCATGCTCCGCATGAACCGTATGCAGGGTAAGGTCAAGGAGATCCAGACCCGTTTCGCCAACAACAAGGAGCGCCAGCAGCAGGAGATGGCAGAGCTGTATGCCAAGGAAGGCATCAACCCCATGTCCGGCTGCCTGTGGTCCCTGATTCCCTTCCCCATCCTGATCGCCCTGTACTATATCATCCGCGTGCCCATGCGGTACTTCATGAGCCTGTCCGAGACGGTCATCGAGGAGATCACCGCCCTGGCCGGAACTCTGGGCTTTGTGGCCGCCGAGGGCGGCGACGCCTATGGTCAGATCTATCTGTCCAAGTTCATCCATGAGCACTGGGTGGATTTCGCCGGTAAGTTCGATGGCCTCATCGACCTGGACTACAGCTTCATCGGCATCGACCTGGCCTCCCGTCCCACCGACCTGTTCAGCCAGTTCCCCGGCGGCGGCTGGGCCGTCTGGGGTGCTCTGCTGCTGCCCATCATCTCCGCGGGCATCCAGCTGCTGATGAGCGTTCTCACCATGCGTACCAATGGCTCCAGCGGCGGCAATGGCAGCACCAAGATGATGATGTACATGATGCCCCTGATGACCCTGTGGATGGGCTACATCCTGCCCTCCGCCCTGTGCGTCTACTGGATTGCCAACTCTGCTTTCTCCCTGCTGCAGGAGCTGACCCTGAACAAGTATTTCAACAAGATCCTGGATCGGGAGGAGACCGACAAGGAGCGTGCCAAGCGCGAGCAGCGCTATGCCAAGTATGAGCGCCAGAAGGCCCTCTATGAGGAGCAGCAGAAGGCCGCCGGCACCTACAATAAGGGCGGCAAGAAGCCCCAGCAGGGCAAGAAGCAGCCGACCGAGACCAAGAAGAAGAGCGGCAGCAGCGGCAGCAACGAAAATGGCCGCGTGGGCCAGCGCCCCTATGCCCGTGGCCGCGCCTACAGCGAAAATCACTACAACGAGGACTAAGGAGTTTTGTCTATGAGTTATATCGACGTAACGGGCAAGACTGAGGAAGAGGCCGTCCGCAAGGCACTGGAGCAGCTCCATATGGATCGGGACGACGTGTCCGTGGAGATCCTGGAGCGTGCCAAGAGCGGTTTCCTGGGCATCGGCAGCAGCCCCGCCCGGGTTCGTGTGACCTATGGCACGGAGGAGCCGGAGCCCGTCCCCGCCCCCAAGCCGGTGGAGAAGCCCCGTCAGCCGGAGCGCAAGCCCCAGGCTCCCAAGGCCGCCCCGGCTGCGCCGGAAAAGCCCCGCGCCGCAAAGCCCGAGCCCAAGGTGCCGGAGAAGAAGCCCACACCCCAGAGCGCACAGCCCGTGCAGCCTGAAAAGCCGGTGGAGAAGCCTGCCCAGGACGATAATGTCCGCCGGATCACCGAGTTTTTGACCGGCCTGCTGGAGCATATGGACAGCCCTGCCCAGGTCAACGTCACCGAGACCGAGAAGGGCCGCTACAGTGTCACCCTGGAGGGCCAGAAGCTGGGCCAGCTCATTGGCCGCCGGGGCGAGACCCTGGATGCCATCCAGCAGCTGACCAACTATGCCGTCAACTCCGGCCGGGACAAGCGCATCCGCGTCCATGTGGATGCCGAGAACTACCGGGCCAAGCGGGAGCAGAGCCTGGAGTCACTGGCCCGCAAGGTGGCCGCCAAGGTCACCAAGTACCGCCGCAGCGTCACCCTGGAGCCCATGAACGCCTATGAGCGCCATGTGATCCACGCCGCCCTGCAGGAGGTGCCCGGTGTGAACACCTATTCCATCGGCTCCGAGCCCAACCGCCGCGTGGTGGTCTCCTACGACCGCGACAAGCGCTGAATCGAGAAATAAGCCCCAAAAAACGAGCTGTATTTTTTGCAATACAGCTCGTTTTTGCGTATTTTTCTACGGGGAAATACGCCACCTGCCCCGTAGAAAAGCGAACGAACTGTTCACAAAAAGTTCACGCGGATTTCATGATTTCGCCATCTTTACAAGGTATTATTTAACTCGTACAAAGGAACCATTCCTTATGTGATTTTCTCTCTCTCCTAACCAAACACACACAGAAAGCAAGACCTCCTGCCTTTTAAGCAGGGGGTCTTGCTTTTTTTCACGTGTTCCTCCGGCTGATGGGGCGGCGGTGGAGCAGGGCGCGCAGGTCGCGGCCATTGAAGGGGAGGAGGGGGTAGAGATAGCCCTTTCCCACCAGGGGCCGGGTGGAGGCCAGCAGTGCCGCCACGCCGATAACGCCGGCGGCGAAGCCCCACCAGTCCAGCAGCCAGCTCAGCAGCAGCAGGGCCATGCGGCACAGCTTCACGGCGTAGCCCATCTCATAGCTGTGCTGGGCATAGTTGGCAATGGCCACGAAGGCCATGTACACCAGCACCTCCGGCACCAGCCACCGGGCTTGGACGGCGAAGTCCCCCAGGATCAGCGCGCCCAGCATACTGAAGGAGTTGCTGAGCACGTTGGGGGTGTTCAGAGAGGCCAGCTTCAGCACGTCGATGATGAGCTCCACCAAAAACAGCTGCAAAATCAGGGGGACGAAATACTCGCTTTCAATGGCCAGAAAGCGCAGCGCCTCTCCCAGCCGCTCCGGGGACTTTACCAGCAGGTACCACAGAGGCGTGACGAACAGGGTCATAAACAGCACCACCAGGCGCACCAACTGCAGATAGGTACCCACCAGGGGCGGGAAGTAGTAGTCGTTGATTTCCTCGGCAAAGCGGAACAGGGTGCAGGGAAAGAGCATGACGGAGGCGGTGTTGTCGATCATCAGGACGATATCCCCCTCCATGATGCTGGCGCAGGCCACGTCGGGCCGCTCGGTATAGCGGGTCTTGGGGAAGGGGTTCCACCACTGTCGGGGCGCGATGGCCTCGGCCACGCTCTCCTGGCCCATGGACAGGGAGTTCACCTCCATGTTCCGCAGCTTTTGCCGCAGCTGCCGCAGCAGCGTCTCGTCCGCCTTGTCTGTCAGATAGCACAGGGCCACGCCGGCATGGGAGCGGCCGCCCACCTCCAGGCTCTCCAGGGTCAGCCGGGGGTCCCGGATGCGGCGGCGCAGCAGGGCGGCGTTTTTCATGATGCTCTCCACAAAGCCGTCGTGGCTGCCCCGGAGCACCTTGCTGGTGTCCGGTTCCTGGATCGTGCGCAGGGGGAAGGTCTTGGCGTCCAGCAGGGCGAAGCCCTCAAAGCCCTCCAGCAGGAGCAGGGTCTTGCCGGACAGCACGGCGGTGATGGCCCGCTCGCCGTCCCACTCCACCTCCGCCTCCGACACGCTGACATGGCGGCGCAGGAAATCCTCCAAGCTGCCGATCTCTGCCAGGCTATCGATGATTTGCCAACCGGCGATGGCCCGCTCCAGCACGGCATCGTCGGCATAGCCATTCACCACCCACAGACGGGCCCGCCGCCCGGCGATGGAGAGGCTGCGCCCCATCATGTCGAAGCTGCGGCCCACGCCCAGCAGCTCATCCAGCTGCGCGGCCTGTTTGTCAAAGCTGTCCTGTACCCAGATCATAGAAACATACCTCCCCATCGGCGCTCACTGGCCATAGCTTGCCCGGTGGGGAGGGAATTTATACCGGGGAGAAATTTGACGTTATTTCTTGTCAGTAACGGGAAAATGTGCTATGATAAAATACTAAAAGTAGTGTAACTGCGCCCGGGAGAGACTGGGCGCGAAGGAGGTTCCCTTGGAAAGAAAACAGGTGCTCCTGGATGAGGGCCAGCTGGCTCGTCAGCGGAGCTTTACGGAAAAGATCGCGGAGATGCACGGCGGCCGGGGCCGCCAGCCGGTGGCGATGGTGGATACCTTCGGCTGCCAGCAGAACGTGGCCGACAGTCAGCACATCCTGGGGATGCTGCGGGACATGGGCTGCGCCTTCACGGACAAGCCCGAGGAGGCGGACATCGTGGTGATGAACACCTGCGCCATCCGCGACCACGCGGAAAAGCGGGTCTATGGCACCCTGGGCGCCCTGACCCACACCAAGAAGGCCAACCCGGAGCAGATCATCTGCCTGTGCGGTTGCATGGCCCAGCGGCCGGAGGTGGCCGAAAAGGTGCGCCGGAGCTATCGCCATGTGGATCTGGTGTTCGGGCCCCAGGCATTGTGGCGCTTCCCGGAACTGCTGTATCAGGTCTATACCCGCCGGGGACGGGTCTTCTCCGTGGAGCAGGAGCATGGCTCCATCGCGGAGGGTATGCCCGTAGTCCGGGAGGGCGGTGTACGGGCCTGGGTCTCTATCATGTACGGCTGCAACAACTTCTGCTCCTACTGCATCGTGCCCTATGTCCGGGGCCGGGAGCGCAGCCGGGATCCGGAGCGCATCGTGGAGGAGGTGCGCCAGCTGGCCCGGGAGGGGTATAAGGAGATTACCCTGCTGGGCCAGAACGTGAACTCCTATGGCAAGGATCTGGACAGCCCCTGGGATTTTGCCGACCTTCTGGAGGAGCTGGACAAGATCGAAGGGGACTATCTGCTGCGCTTCATGTCCTCCCAGCCCAAGGATGCCAGCCACAAGCTCTTTGACACCATGGCCCGTAGCCGCCATGTGGCCCATCAGCTGCACCTGCCGGTGCAGTCCGGCTGCGACCGGGTGCTGAAGGCCATGAACCGGCCCTATGACCGGGCGAAGTATCTGGAGCTCATCGGCTATGCCAGGCAGGTCATGCCCGATCTGGTGCTGACCAGCGATGTGATCATCGGCTTCCCCGGGGAGACGGAGGCGGAGGCCATGGAGACGGTGGAACTGGTGAAGCAGGTGGAGTTTGACGCCCTGTTCACCTTCATCTTCTCCCCCCGGCCCGGCACCCCGGCGGCGAAGCTGCCGGATCCCGTGCCCCGCAGTGAGAAACAGGTCTGGTTCGACCGGCTCTGTGACGCGCAGAACGAGATATCCGCCCGGCTCCACGCGGGCTATGTGGGCCAGACCCTCCGGGTGCTGGTGGACGGTGAGACCGGCGACGAGCGCTGGCCCCTGTCCGGCCGCACCGCCGGCGGGCGGCTGGTGCACCTGTGGGGCGACCGGGCGGCCCTGGGGCAGTATCGGGACGTGACCATCAGCGACAGCAATACATGGGCCCTGTTTGGAGAGCTGAAATAGAGCAAATTTTGGTGTTGTAGACGCGGATACGACGAGTTTTGCACCATTTCCACAGGGTTTTCCACTATATTTCGATAGAAAGTGCGGGTGATATCATGGCAGAGCTGACTCCCATGATGAAGCAGTATTTACAGATCAAGGAGCAGAACAAGGATTCCATCCTGTTTTTTCGGCTGGGTGATTTCTATGAGATGTTCGGTGACGATGCCCGCAAGGCGTCCAGGGAGCTGGATCTGACCCTGACCACCCGGGACAAGGACAAGACCAAGTCCTTTGACGAGAAGGTGCCCATGTGCGGCGTGCCCTATCACGCCGCTGAGGCCTACATCGCCCGGCTCATCGCCAAGGGCTACAAGGTGGCCATCTGCGAGCAGACGGAGGATCCGGCCAAGGCCAAGGGCCTGGTGGAGCGGGACATCCTCCGGGTGGTGACACCGGGCACGGTCATCGACGCGGCCTGCCTGGAGGAGGGGCGCTCCAACTTCTGCGCGGGGCTGTATCTGGATGAGCACGGAGCGGGCTTTGCCGCCTGCGACATCTCCACCGGCAAGACCCACGTTACCGGCTTTCAGGGGCCGGAGTGCCTGCAGCACCTGCTCAACGAGCTGGGCCGCTTCAGCCCGGCGGAGGCGGTGCTCAGTCCCGGCGCGGCGGCGGAGCCGGCACTGACGGAGCTGCTGCAAAACAAGCTCCACTGCCATGTGGAGCGGCTGAGCGCCGGGCGCTTCGGGCTGCAGGAGGCGGAAAAGCGCATCCGGCTGCAGTTTGGCGACCAGGCGGCAGAGCGTCTGCCCCGGGACAATCCGGCGGCGGTTCTGGCCCTGGGGGCCCTGCTGGGCTATCTGCACGAGACGCAGAAGACCGAGCTGCGGCACGTAGACGATTTGGAATATTACAGCCAGGGCCAGTTCATGGAGCTGGATCTGAACACCCGGCGGAACCTGGAGTTGACGGAGACCCTGCGGGGCAAGGAGAAGAAGGGGAGCCTGCTGTGGGTGCTGGATAAGACGAAGACCTCCATGGGCGGGCGGCTGCTGCGCAGTTGGCTGGAGCGGCCTCTGCTGTCGGTGACGGCCATCAGCCGCCGCAGCGCCGCCGTGGGGCAGCTGGTGGAGCACACCATGGCCCGGGAGGAGCTGATCCTGGCCCTGAGCGGCATGGGCGACATGGAGCGCCTGGTGGGCCGCATCGTTTATGGCAGTGCCGGAGGACGGGACGTGGTGGCCCTGAAGAACGCCATGCTGCGCCTGCCCCGGATCCGGGAACTGCTGGGGGGCTTTGAACGGGGCCGCCTGCGGGAGCTGGCGGAGCTGGACACTCTGGACGACCTGGCAGCCCTCATTGACCGCACCCTCTGCGACGAGCCGCCCTTCTCTGTGCGGGAGGGGGAGTTCATCCGGGAGGGCTTTGACCCGGAGGTGGATCGTCTGCGCGGCATCCTCCACGGCGGCAAGAGCGTCATCGCCGCCATGGAGGCCCAGGAGAAGGAGAAGACCGGCATCCGCACCCTGAAGATCGGCTATAACAAGGTGTTCGGCTATTACATCGAGGTGTCCAACTCCTTCAGGGATCAGGTACCGGAGAGCTATATCCGCAAGCAGACCCTGGTCAATGGGGAGCGCTACATCACCCAGGAGCTGAAGGACCTGGAGCATGATATCCTGTCCGCCTCCGACCGGGTGACAGCGCTGGAGTATGAGCTGTTTACCCGGCTGCGGCAGGAGCTGAGCGAGCACGTGGCCCGCATCCAGGCGGCGGCCGCTGCCGTGGCGGAGGTGGACTGCCTGTGCGCCCTGGCCGCCGTGGCGGTGAAGAACGACTACTGCTGCCCGGCGGTGGACGAGACCGGTGTCATCGAGATCCACCAGGGGCGGCATCCGGTGGTGGAGGCCATGCGGCCGGACGCCATGTTCGTGCCCAACGACACCTATATAGGACGCAGCGAGGATCGCTGCGCCATCATCACCGGCCCCAACATGGCCGGTAAGTCCACCTATATGCGCCAGGTGGCGCTGATCGTGCTGATGGCGCAGATCGGCTCCTTCGTACCGGCCAAGGCCGCCCGCATCGGCATCGTGGATCGCATCTTCACCCGCATCGGCGCGTCGGATGACCTGTCGGCGGGGCAGTCCACCTTCATGGTGGAGATGACAGAGGTCAGCGATATCCTCCGCTGCGCCACAAAGAACAGCCTGCTGATCCTGGACGAGATCGGCCGGGGTACCTCCACCTTCGACGGCATGAGCATCGCCCGGGCGGTGCTGGAGCACTGCGCCGACCCCCGGCGGCTGGGGGCCAAGACCCTGTTCGCTACGCACTATCACGAGCTGACCGCCATGGAGGGAACCCTTCCGGGCGTGAAGAACTATAACATCGCCGTCCGCACCCGGGGGGAGGATATCGTTTTCCTGCGCAAGATCATCCCCGGCGGCGCGGATCGCAGCTACGGCATCGAGGTGGCCAAGCTGGCCGGCCTGCCGGAGGCGGTGCTGAGCCGGGCCCGGAAGATCCTGCGCCAACTGGAGCAGGAGGCGGGGCACCCCGCCGCGCCCGCCTTGCAGCAGCAGGAGCAGGTGTCCTTTGCCGCCGTGGCGGAGGGGGAGGTCATCGACCGGCTGCGCCGGGCCCAAGTGGATTCCCTGAGTCCGCTGGAGGCGCTGCAGCTGCTGTATGAGCTGAAAAAGAAGCTGGAGTGAAGTGTCACGTTGACCGCCTGCGGCCAACGCGGCGCGGAACGCAGTGAAACCAGTTGATCAAAAAGGGCTGCGCCCTTTTTGATCAGAGTTTTAGGAGGTCACCATGCCCGATATTCAATGTCTGCCACGCCATGTGGCGGATCTCATCGCCGCTGGAGAGGTGGTGGAGCGCCCGGCCAGCGTGGCCAAGGAGCTGCTGGAAAACGCCCTGGACGCCGGGGCCAGCGCCATTGTGGTGGAGCTGCAGCGGGGCGGCCTGACCTATCTGCGCATCACGGACAACGGCTGCGGCATTGCGCCGGAGCAGCTGCCCACGGCCTTCCTGCGCCATGCCACCAGCAAGCTGCGCAATGCCCAGGATCTGGCCGCCATCGGCACCCTGGGCTTCCGGGGCGAGGCCCTGGCCGCCATTGCCGCCGTGTCCCGGGTGGATGTGTTCACCCGACAGGCGGGGGCCGTGGCCGGAGCCTCCCTGCATCTGGAGGGCGGTGTGCCCGGCCAGGTGGAGGAGGTGGGCTGCCCGGAGGGCACCACCATCTGCGTGCGGGATCTATTCTACAACACCCCCGCCCGGATGAAATTCATGAAAAAAGACAGCGCCGAGGGCGCGGCCGTATCCGCCATCGTCCAGCAGCTGGCCCTGAGCCATCCGGAGGTATCCTTCAAGTTGCTGCGGGACGGGACGGAGCTGTTGCACACCCCCGGCGACGGGGAACTGCTGTCTGCCATCTATGCCGCCCTGGGCCGTGACTTCGCCCTGGGGCTGCTGCCTGTGAAGGGCTGGGGTGGGGAGATCCGGGTGGAGGGCTATGTCACAAAGCCCGAAAACGGCCACGGCACCCGTGGCCGCCAGCTGTTCTTCGTCAATGGGCGGCTGGTGAAGAGCCAGCTGCTGACCGCCGCCCTGGAGGAGGCCTATCGCAACCGGCTGCTGAAGGGGAAGTTCCCCGGCTGCGTGCTGCATCTGACCCTGCCGGAGGCGGAGGTGGACGTGAACGTCCACCCGGCCAAGACGGTGGTAAAATTCGTATCGGATAAGAGCGTGTTCGACGCGCTGTACTATACGCTGCTGGACAGTCTGGACGCCGCGGCCCGGCCGGCCCGGAAGGAGACGGAGGGCTTCTACCGCAGCATGAGCGCGGAGACATTCCGCCGGGAGCAGGCGAAGCCGGAGCCGGAGAAAAAGCCCCTGGGCTCCTATACCGTTCGCCCCGCCGCCCCGTCCCCTGCGCCCGGCGCACAGCCGCTGGTGCGGGATGTGGTCCCCCGGCCGGGGGAGCCCTTCGTGGCCCCGTCGGCCCGGCCCGGCGTGAGCTATTACATCACGCCGCCGGAGGCGGAGAAAACGCCGGAGCCGGTATCCGAACCGGCGCCCGCGCCGGAGCCTGCAGCCGTACCGGAACCGATACCCGTGCCGGAGCCGGAGCAGCAGAGCCTCCTGCCCCGGACGGCCCCCTGGCGCATTGCCGGGGAGGTGCTGCTGACCTATATCGTCTGCGAGGACGGGGAGCAGAACGTGTGGCTCATCGACAAGCACGCCGCCCACGAGAGGCTGCGCTTCGACGCGCTGAAGGCGGGTACGGAGCCGGTGATGAGCCAGGTGCTGCTGGCCCCGCTGGCGGTGGAGCTGGCACCGGAGGACTGCGCGGTACTGCTGGAGAATCTGCCGCTGCTGGAGGAATATGGCTTTCTGTGCGAGGATTTCGGCGGCGCGGTGCTGCTGCGGCAGCTGCCAGCCGACGTGGAGGAGGGGGAGGCGGCGTCTACCCTGGAGCAGATCGCGGAGGAGCTGCGGCTGCACCGGGCTGATCCGGCGGCCGCCCGGGATGCCCTTTTGCAGACCATGGCCTGCAAGTCCGCCATCAAGGCGGGGATGCACTCAGATCCCGCGGAGCTGCGGCGGCTGGTGGAGCGGGTGCAGTCCGGGGAGATCCAATACTGCCCCCATGGCCGTCCGGTGGCGGTGAAGCGCAGCAAATACGAGATCGAAAAGCTGTTTAAGCGGGCGTGATGGCCCGAAAGATTGTCAAAAAAGGGCTAAAGCCCTTTTTTGACAACAGGTTTCGCTGCGTTACGCGCCTCGGCGGAACACCGGAGGTGTCAGCCTCGACACTTCACTCCGCGCAAAGTGCTTTTTCCGACGTTCACGCCGCCGGAAAAAACGATTGAAGCACATTTGCGGCCTACGGGCCGCAAACTCTGCGAGGCTTTTTTGATAGCTTTGAGGGTCTGATACCCAGAAAGGAGCGGTTATGTCCCAGAAGGTGTTATGCGTGGTGGGCCCCACCGCCAGCGGAAAAACGAAAATGGCCGTGGCCCTGGCCCGGCGCTTCGGCGGCGAGGTGGTGTCCGTGGACTCCATGCAGATCTACCGGGGGATGACCATCGGCACCGCCGCCCCCACGGCGGAAGAGATGGAGGGGATACCCCACCACATGATCGCCGTGGCTGACCCGGCGGAGAGCTGGTCCGTGGCCCGGTATTGCCAGACGGCGGACGGCTGCATCCGGGACATTCTGGCCCGGGGACGGCTGCCGGTGCTGGCCGGGGGCACGGGCCTGTATCTGGACGCGCTGCTGCGGGGCACGGACTTCGCCCCGGGGCAGCAGGGTGGCGCCGTCCGCCTGCGGCTGCAGAAGGAGCTGGAGCAGCAGGGGGGAGAGGCCATGCTGGAGCGTCTGCGGGCCATCGACCCGGAGACGGCGGCGCGGCTGCACCCGCGGGATGAAAAGCGTATTCTCCGGGCGATGGAGGTCTATGAGGAGACGGGGGAGCCCCTGTCCGTCCACAACCGGCGCAGCCGGGAGACCCCGCCCCACTATGAGGCCCTGACCATTGGGCTGTGCTTCCGGGAGCGGGAGGAGCAGCGCCGCCGCATCGACCGGCGGGTGGACGAGATGGTGGAAGCCGGCTTTCTGGACGAGGTGCGGACGCTGCTGCAAAGCGGTCTGCCGCCCACGGCCACGGCCCTGCAGGCCATCGGCTACAAGCAGTTTCTCGCCGTGGCCGATGGCACGGCCACCGTGGAGCAGGCTGTGGAGGAGGTAAAGCTCCGCTCCCGGCAATATGCCAAGCGTCAGCTGACCTGGCTGCGCCGCCGGGAGGACATCCACTGGATCTATTGGGAAAAAACGCCGGATTTTCCCGGCGCTCTGCAAAATGCGACAAATTTTCTCCTGTCCCAGGGCTTAGGATAAGGACAGGCGGGCGCGCCGCGCCTGCACAAAGAGAAAAGGAGCAGTTATCATGCAGAAAAACAACCTTCAGGAGATCTTTCTCACCCAGGCCCGCAAGCAGCGGATGCCCGTCACCGTGTTTTTGATGAACGGGTTTCAGATGCGGGGCACCATCACCGGCTTTGACAGCTTCACACTGGTGCTGGACACGGAGGGCAGGCAGCAGGTGATCTATAAGCACGCTGTGTCCACCATCGCGCCCCTGCATCCCATCCCCCTGACGGAGGAGGGCGCATGAGGGCTTGAAAGCCCGGGGCGGACGTGGTATATTGTACAAAAGACGAAGGCGGAAGGCGTACATCAAGAACTGTAATTTTTCACGAAGGAGGCCCGGTATGAAGACCCGTACCCTCAAGATACTCTCCTATGCGCTGCTGGCGGCGGTGCTGCTGTACTTCCTGGTGCAGGGGCTGCGCTATCTGTCAGACCCCTATACCACCACCCGGGTCTATACCAGCACCAGCGAGGATACCATCGACGTGTCCGGCTGGCTGGTGCGGGAGGAGGAGTGCTTCTCCACCGGGTCGCAGACCATCAGTCACAACCGCCAGGAGGGCGAGCGGGTGGGCCTGGGCCAGACCATCGCCACCACTTATGACAGCCCCGGCGCCCTGGAGACGGTGGAGCAGATCCGGGCCAAGGAGCTGCAGCTGGAGCAGATGGAGTATGCCCTGTCCTCCTACCTCAACCCCGACGCCGCCCTGAAGCTGGACGGCTCCATATCCGACAACATCCTCTCCCTGCGCCGCGACCTCAGCGGCGGGGACTACACCGCCGTGTCCGAGCAGCTGTCCCAACTGAAGGCCGCCGTGGTGAAGCGCAGCCGGGCCTATACCTCCAGCAAGGAGATCGAGACGGAGATCGCCGCCGTGAAAAGCGAGATCGACTCGCTGCGGAGCAGTCTCAGCGGCGCCTCCGACATCACGGCGCCCCGGGCGGGCACCTATTCCGCTGTGTGCGACGGCTATGAGACGGTGCTGACGCCCCAGAGCGTGAAGGAGTTGTCCCCCAGCCAGCTGGATGCCCTCAGTGCCGTGGACAGCCAGGCCAATGTCGGCAAGCTCATCTACAGCAGCACCTGGTACTATGCCGCCGCCGTGACGGAGGAGGAGGCCCAGCGCATCGCGCAGCGGGGCCGTGTCTCCCTGCGGCTGAGCAAGGGTGTTAGCGACGACATCGACGCGACCGTCTGCTCCGTCAGCCCGGCGGAGGACGGGCGCTGCGTGGTGGTGCTGTCCTGCCGGGAGTATCTGGCCCAGACCGCCGCGCTGCGCCATCAGACGGCACAGCTGGTGCTGCGGGCCTATACGGGCCTGCGGGTGCCCTCCGTGGCCCTGCGTATGAACGAAAAGGAGCAGCTGGGCGTATACTGCGCCCAGGGCAACCGCCCCATCTTCAAGCGGGTGGAGCTGGTATACCAGGGAGATAACTATGCACTGGTGGAGGTGCCCGTCGGGGTGGAGGGCCTGTATCTGCTGCGCCCCGGTGACGAGGTGTTGCTGACCGGCGTCACCTTGGACGGAAGCGAGATACTGGACGGTCAATAAACAGAAGCGCTGAAACGGGAAAGGAAGGCGAAACCATGTCTATTGCGGAAAACATTGCCGCCGTGCGGCAACAGATGGAGGAGGCCGCCCGCCAGACGGGCCGCAGCGGAGGGGATATCCTGCTGGTGGGAGCCAGCAAGATGAACGATGCCGCCGCCTGTCAGGAGGCCGTTGCCGCCGGTATCGATGCCCTGGGCGAGAATCGGGTGCAGGAGCTGACGGCCAAGCTGGCACAGGATGCCTATGTGGGCCGCCCGCTGCATTTCATCGGTCATCTGCAGCGTAACAAGGTGCGCCAGGTGGTGGGGAAGGCCGCGCTGATTCAGTCGGTGAGCTCCACGGAGCTGCTGCTGGAGATCGAAAAGGCCGCCGGGCGGCTGGAGCTGCGGCAGGATATCCTGCTGGAGGTGAATATCGGCGGCGAGGAGGCCAAGAGCGGATTTGCCCCGGAAGTGCTGGAGGAGGCGGCGGCGCTGGCCGCTCAGCTGCCTCATGTGCGGGTGCGGGGACTGATGACCATCCCCCCGGTGGCGGTGGAGCCCCACGGGAATTTGCCGTATTTTGAGAAAATGCGTCGGCTTTATGTTGACATAAATGCAAAAATATACGATAATAAGATGGAATATCTCTCAATGGGCATGAGCGGAGACTTTGCCGATGCCATCCGGGCCGGGAGCAACATGATCCGGGTGGGCACGGCCATCTTTGGCGCCCGGAACTACACAAAATAAACAGGCAGGAGGGACAAGCATGGGCTTTTGGAGCAACCTGAGGGACGATTTCAACAGAATCACGAGACCCTATGACGAGCAGGAGGACGAGCCGATGGAGTTCGAGGAGCAGGAAGAGGAGGAGACTCCCGTCCGCCCGGAGCGTCCGGCCCGTTCGGAGCGCCGCAGCAGCCGTCCGGCTGGCGGCGAATACACCAGCAAGGTGGTGAACCTGCACAGCAACAACCAGCTGAAGGTGGTGCTGGTGAAGCCCACCCAGTTCGACGAGGACACCCGGGAGATCGCAGAGCATCTGCTCAGCAAGCGCACCGTGGTGGTGAACCTGGAAAAGACCGACCCGGAGATCGCTCAGCGGATCCTGGACTTCATCGTTGGTGTCAACTTTGCCATCGACGGCGAGATGAAGCTGGTGGCGGCCAAGACCTACATTGTCACCCCCTACCACGGCGCCGTGGAGGGTGCCTATTTCAGCGAGCTGGATCAGAACGATATCTTTTAAGTGCCGCCTGCGCGGAATAACGGAGGAAAGAGAGAATGTACACACCGCAAGAAGTTTCCGAAAAGACCTTCCCCAAGACCTCCCGCGGCTACAACATGGCCGCAGTGGACGAGTTTCTGGACGGACTGACGGAGGATTACACCTCCCTGTATAAGGACAATGTGACGCTGCGCAACAAGCTGAAGCTGCTGGCCGAGAAGGTGGAGGAATACCGCGCCACGGAGGACGCCATGCGCTCCACGCTGCTGGCTGCCCAGAAGATGGCCGCCCAGCTGGTGGCTGAGGCCCAGGCGGAGAAGGAGAAGATGCTGCAGGAGGCCCGGGGCGAAGCCGAGGAGCAGGCCCGCCAGCTGCAGGAGGAGGTTCGCTCCTGCCAGGCGAAGCTGCTGTTGGCCCAGCAGCAGACGGCTGAGTTCATCCGCCGCAGCCAGGAGCTGTGTGCCCAGCAGGCCGCCTTCCTGGAGTCTCTGCCGGAGCGCGAGCTGCCGGAGGAGGAACGTGAGGAACCCGCGGCCGTCCGGGAAGAGGACAACTGGACGAAGAGCCTGTGGGGCGACGAGGAGCCCGCTCCCGCCCGGGAGGAGACCCCGGCTCCCCAGCAGGAGGAGCCCCAGCCGGAACCTGAGGCAGAGGGGACGGAGACGGCCTCTGAGGAGGAGAGCTCCTTCGCCACGGACTTCCGCATGAGCCTGAGTCTGGAGGATCTGCAATTTGGCCGGAACTACAACGGCGGCAAAAACTGAATCACACACAGGCTGAAGCGGTTTGCATACCGCTTCAGCCTGTAAAAGCCTGTTGTGACCCGGGAGGGGCATGACACATTTCACATCAAAGCATAGGAGGCACCCATATGACCCCCATCATCGCTCTGCTGTACGACTTTGACAAGACGCTGTGCACCACGGACATGGAGGACTACAGCTTCATTCCCGCCCTGGGCTACACCCCGGCTCAGTTCTGGAAGAAGGCCAACGACTTTGGCCGGGAAAACCGCATGGACGCGCTGCTGGCCTACATGTACACCATGATCGCCGAGTGCCGGGCCCAGGGCATCCGCCTGGATCGGGATTTCTTGGTGCGCTGTGGACACGACATAGCGTTGTTTCCCGGTGTGCGGGAGTGGTTTGGCCGCATCAACGAGTTTGGCCGCAGCTTGGGGGTGGAGGTGGAGCACTATGTCATCTCCTCCGGCCTGCGGGAGATCATTGAGGGCAGCGGCATCGCCCACGAATTCCGCCAGATCTACGCCTGCGAGTTCTTCTATGACCGGGAAGGACTGGCTTCCTGGCCCAAGCTGGACGTGAACTTCACCAACAAGACACAGTTCGTCTATCGCATCAACAAGGGCGTGCTGGACGTGTCCGATGACAGGACGCTCAACGACTCCATGCCTGACGACAGCAAGCGTGTCCCCTTCACCAACATGATCTACATTGGTGACGGCCTTTCCGACGTGCCCTGCATGAAGATGATGCGGGCCTATGGCGGCCAGGCCATCGCCGTGTATCAGCAGGAGAACCGCCAGGGCGTGGAGGATCTGCTGAGCAAGGGCCGGGTGGACTTCATCTTCCCGGCGGACTACCGGCCGGGCACCGCCCTGGACGAGACCATCCGGAACATCATCCGGAAAATGGCCATCAGTGACATCCTGGCCGAGGAGAACGCCGCCCAGCGCCGCCAGATCGGACAGGCGGGGCTGCCCTACCAGGCCAGTCTTTTTGAGGAATAAGGAATGGCAAAACACAAGCGCTGCCCATCCGGGCGGCGCTTGCAAGCTGCGGGGCTTTGTGGTACTCTGTAGAGGACAACGAGCCGCCGAACATCCGGTGGCGTGGAAGGAGCACATCATGATCTATCTGGACAACGCCGCCACCACGGTGCACAAGCCGCCGCAGGTGGGCCAGGCCGTGCTGGCCGCCCTGCAGACCATGGGCAACAGCGCCCGGGGCGCCCACGCTGGGGCCATGGACGCGGCCCACACCATCTATGGCACCCGGGCCAAGCTGGCCCGCCTGTTCCACTGTGCGCGGCCCGACCACGTTATGTTTACCGCCAACATCACCGAAGCGCTGAACATCGCCCTCTGCGGCCTGCTGAGGCCGGGGGATCATGTGGTGTCCACCGTGATGGAGCACAACTCGGTGCTGAGGCCCCTGTTCCGGCTGGAGGAGGAGCGGGGCATCCGGGTGGAGCTGGCCGGGGCCGACGGACAGGGCCGCATCGACTATGAGGCCCTGGCGGGACTTATCCGGCCGGACACGAAGCTGGTGGTCTGTGCCCACGCCTCCAATCTGACCGGCAACGTGGCGGATATCCGCCGCATCAGCGACCTGGCCCATGGCAGCGGGGCGCTGCTGGTGCTGGACGCGGCGCAAACGGCGGGGGCCCGCCAGGTGGACATGGAGGCGCTGGGGGTGGATGTGCTGTGCTTTACCGGCCACAAGGGGCTCATGGGGCCCCAGGGCACCGGCGGGCTCTGTGTCCGGGAAGGCGTGGAGATCGCGCCGTTCAAGGTGGGCGGCACCGGCGTGCAGACCTACAGCCGCCGGCAGCCGGAGCAGTACCCCACCCGGCTGGAGGCGGGCACGCTGAACGGCCATGGCATTGCGGGCCTCTCCGCCGCCCTGGACTTCATCGACCAGGTGGGTCTTCCGGCCATTGAGGCCCGGGAGGCCGCGCTGACCCGCCGCCTCTACAGCGGCGTGGGAGAGATCCCGGGCGTTACGGTCTACGGCGACTTTTCCGGCCCTCACGGGGGTATCGTGACGCTGAACATCCGGGATATGGATTCCGGAGAGGTGGCCGACATCCTCTCGGAGGAGTACGGCATTGCCACGCGGGCCGGGGCTCACTGCGCGCCCCTGGCACACCGGGCTCTGGGCACGGAGCAGCAGGGGGCGGTGCGCCTGAGCGTGTCGTATTTCACCACGGAGGAGGAGATCGACGCGGCCATCTGCGCCCTGCGGGAGATCGCAGAGGCGTGAGAAGCAAATAGACAAGCCGCGAAGCAAATGCTTCGCGGCTTAAAGCCATCAAAAAGGCCATATAGGGTCATTGCGGGGAGCGAAGCGACGTGGCAATCCTCCACATCATCGTCCGCTCAGGGGCAGGGAGAACAGGCTCCAGGGCCACTGGGTCGGTGGCTGGTGGGTGAAGCACATGGACTTCTCCGTCTCCGGATGGGTGAAGCGCAGCCGCCAGGCCCACAGGGCCAGCTGCTCCCCTTCCACCGCGCCGCCGTACTTCCGGTCGCCCACCAGCGGAAGGCCCCGACTGGCAAACTGGACGCGGATCTGGTGGGTGCGGCCGGTCTGCAGCCGGATCCGCAGCAGGGCAAGGCCCTCCCGGCGCTCCAGCGTCTCATAATCCAGCACCGCCTCCCGCACCTCCGGGCCGGGGGTATCCGCCACATAGCTGAGCCGCCGCTGCCGGTCACGGCCCAGCAGATCCTGCAGCTGTCCGCCGTCGCCAGGCTCACCCCGCACCACGGCCAGATACTCCTTCTCAAAGCCGCCCTCCCGCAGCTGCCGGGACAGCAGCGAGGCCGCCGCCGCGCTGCGGGCATAGACCATGACACCGCCGGTGGCGGCATCCAGCCGGTGCACCGTGCGGATGCAGTCCGTTCCCAGCTGTCGCCGCAGCAGCTCCGGCATTCCGCCGGGCTCGTCGGTGCTGAGCACCCCCGGCGGCTTCAGGGCCACGGCGACGCGCCGGTCGGCATAGAGCAGCGTCAGCTCATCCATGACCGCTTAAAAGGCCCAGGTGCCGTCCCGGAACAGGGGTACCGTGCGCCCGTCGGCGCAGATGGCGTCGATGGCCAAGTCGGCAGAGCCGATCATGAAGTCCTCATGCACCATGGAGTTGTTGACACCCAAGGCCCGGCACTCCTCCAGGGTCTTGTTCTGGAAGTCCCGGATGGTGTCGGCAAAGCCCATGCCCAGAGCCAGGTGGCAGCAGGCATTCTCGTCGAACAGGGTGTTGTAGAACAGCATACCCGTCTGGTTGATGGGGGAGTCGAAGGGCACCAGGGCGCACTCGCCCAGATAGCAGCTGCCCTCGTCCATGGTGATGAGCTTGGTCAGCAGGGCGTCATTCTCCTCGGCGTGCCACTCCACGGCCTTACCCTCGTGGAAGCGGATCCAAAAGCGGTCGATGAGCTGGCCCTGATAGCTCAGGGGTTTGGTGGAGTAGACAATGCCCTCGGCCTGGCCCTTCATGGGGGAGGTGAAGCACTCCTCAGTGGGGATGTTGGGGTTGAAGAAGATACCCTGCAGGCTGGTCTCGCCGCCGCCGCAGAACTGACCCTCCGGGATCAGGCCCACGGTCAGGTCGGTGCCGTTGGCGCTCTTATACTTCAGTTGGCGGATCTGCAGCCCGTTGAGATAGCGGCAGCGCTCCGCCAGATCCCGGTTGTGGGCGTCCCAGGCGGCCACGGGGTCCTCATCCACCCGGCTGGTGGAGAGAATGGCCTCCCACAGCTTCTCCATGGCCTGACTGGCCCGCAGATCCGGGAACAGCTTCCGGGCCCAGGCCGCGCCGGGCACGGCGGCGATGCACCACTGATATTTGTTCTCGATCTGGTCGCGGTACTTGCGGATGATGGGATAGGTGCGCTGCTGGGCCTTGGCCATCTTCTCCTGGTTGATGCCCTTCAGGCCGTCGGGATCCTCGGAGATCAGATAGATGCGGCAGGGGATGCTGTCCACATAGTGCTGCCAGCGGGCCTCCTCATAGTTCTCCAGCTTGGAGAGGGTGGTCAGGCTGCGATAGCGGTAGTGCAGCTTCTGCAGGGGCTGGTAGCTCCAGTCCACCACAACTTTCTTTGCCTTGCACTTGTAGCACTCCTCCACCACCATCTTCACAAACTCCGGCTGATCCAGCTCTGCGGCGATGAACACCTCCTGCCCCGGCTGCACGTTGACGCCGGTGCGGGCGATGAGCTGGGCATATTTGCGCAAAACGGTCTTTTTCATAGGATATCTCCCCCTGTTTTACAAAATGATGGGTCTATTATACCACCGAAAAGGGGACTTGAAAAGACCCTGTGCAGCAGACTCTCCAACAAAGCAAGGAGCCGGGCTTACACCCGGCTCCTGGTGGTGTTTACAGGTTGAGCAGTGTCAGCTGCTCCTCGCCGCGATCCTCCGGCTTCAGCAGGGCGCCGGCGGCAGGGATGGTGCGGGTACGGTAGCGGGGCAGGTTCACGATGCCGCTGTCCTCCACCGGCAGCACCCGCTCCAGGTGATACTTGGGCTTCAGGTTCATCACTGCTACGCCCTGGACGTTTCGGGTGGCCTTGGGGGCCAACAGCGCCGTATGCAGCAGCAGAGCCCGGGGCTCCGTGGACAGCAGGGCCAGCTCCCGGTCCTCCGTCAGGGGCAGGATGGCAACCAGGGGGCTCTTGTCGCTGTAGGCTCCCGTCAGGCGGCGGCGGTTGGACACCGTGGCATAGGCGCTCAGCTCCACCCGGGCAGCCTTGCCGTTTTCATAGAAGAACAGCAGGTGGGCGCTGTAGTCCCCCGGCAGTACCAGGAAGATGATCCGCTCCCCCTCGTCCAGACCCAGGCGACTGGGCAGATAGTCGCCCAGGGCGCTGGCCTTGCCGTCGCCAAAGTCGGAGGCGCGACACTTATAGACTTGGCATCGGTCGGTGAAGAACATGAGCTCCGCGCTGTTGCTGGCCTCCAGCTGCTGGCGCAGGCTGTCGCCCTCCTTGAACTTCTGCTCCCCGCTCATACGCAGGGACTTGGGGGTGATCTTCTTGAAATAGCCCTCATGGGACAGGAACAGGGTCACGGGATAGTCCTCCACCTGTTCCTCCTCGGTATAGTCCTCCACCTCGTGGCCGAAGACGATCTCCGTG
>CAZUYE010000011.1:0-38821 GCA_964624925.1 uncultured Oscillospiraceae bacterium
CCCGAAAACCCTTGCAAATAAAGGGTTTTCGGGTAAGTGGCTACTATTCCCACTCCACCGTGGCGGGGGGCTTGGAGGTAATGTCGTACACAATGCGGTTGATGTGCTTCACCTCGCCCACAATGCGGCCGGACACCTTATCCAGCAGCTCGTAGGGCAGCCGGGACCAGGTAGCGGTCATGAAGTCCTGGGACTGCACCGCCCGCAGGGCCAGGGTATAGTCGTAGGTACGCTCGTCGCCCATGACGCCCACGCTGCGCAGATCCGTCAGCACGGCGAAATACTGGCTGGTGTTGCGATCCAGACCCGCCAGGGCCATCTCCTCCCGGAAGATGGCATCGGCATCCCGCAGGATGGACAGCTTCTCCTCCGTGATCTCGCCGATGACCCGGATGGCCAGGCCCGGCCCCGGGAAGGGCTGACGCCACACCAGCTGCTCCGGCAGCCCCAGCTCCAGGCCCAACTGCCGCACCTCATCCTTGAACAGCCGCCGCAGGGGCTCCACGATGTCCTTGAAGTCCACGCAGTCCGGCAGACCGCCCACATTGTGGTGGCTTTTGATGACCGTGGACTCGCCGCCCAGACCGGACTCCACCACGTCGGGGTAGATGGTGCCCTGGGCCAGGAAATCCACCGCGCCAATCTTTTTGGCTTCCTCCTCAAAGACCCGGATGAACTCCTCGCCGATGATCTTGCGCTTGCGCTCCGGCTCCGTCACGCCGGCCAGCTTCGCCAGGAAGCGGGGCCCGGCATTGACCCGCCGCACATCCACGTTGAACTGCCGGGTCATGATGTCCTCCACCTGGTCGCCCTCGTCCTTGCGCAGCAGACCGTGATCCACGAAGATGCAGGTCAGCTGACGGCCCACGGCCCGCTGCAGCAGCGCCGCGGCCACGGAGCTGTCCACGCCGCCGGACAGGGCCAGCAGCACCCGGCCATTGCCGATCTTTTCCCGGCACTGCTGAACCGCCTCCTCCATGTAGGAGGCCATGGTCCACTCCTTGGCAAACCCGCAGATGCCATAGAGGAAGTTCTCCAGGATCTGCTTGCCGTACTCCGTGTGCAGCACCTCCGGATGGAACTGCACGCCGAACAGCTTCTTCTCCAGGCACTGCACCGCCGCGTGGCGGCAGCCCTGGCTGGAGGCGATGATCTCGAAGCCCGGGGCCAGGCGCTCCACCTCCACACCGTGGCTCATCCAGTACACCGCCGTCTCTGGCACGTTTTCGAACAGGGGAGAGGCCGTGTGGGTCAGCTCCGTCTTGCCGTATTCCCGGGTTTCGGCCCGGCGGCACTGGCCGCCCAGCAGCTGCGTCATCAGCTGCAGGCCATAGCAGATGCCCAGTACCGGCACGCCTAGCTCAAACATCGCCGGGTCGATCATCGGTGCGCCGGGATCGAACACCGTGGCGGGGCCACCGGTGAAGATGATGGCGTCCGGCGCAAAGCTACGCACCTCGTCCATGCTCATGCGGAAGGATTTGATCTCGCAGTATACCCCGCACTCCCGGACGCGCCGGGCCACCAGCAGGTTATACTGTCCGCCGAAATCTAATACCAGAACTCTCTTCATGCCGGATCATCCTCCCGGAAGGTGATGTGGTCGGCGGTAGCCTCTTCGATAACGGCCAGGGAGTGGATGGGATAGCCGTCCTCCCGCAGGGCGTCGCCGCCGTGCTGGAAGCCCTTCTCCACCGCCACGCCGATGCCCACCAGCTCCGCGCCGGCGGCCTTCACGATGTCGATGAGGCCCCGCATGGCGTAGCCCTTGGCCATGAAGTCGTCGATGATCAGCACCCGGTCATTGGGGCCCAGCCACTCCTGGGCCACGATCAGGGTCACTTTTTTCTTATAAGTATAGGAGAAGATCTCGCTCTGATACAGGCCGCCCTCGATGTTGTCGCTCTTGGCCTTCTTGGCAAATACCATGGGTACGCCGTAGCGCTGGGCGCACACCGTGGCCAGGGGGATGCCGCTGGCCTCCGCCGTCAGCACCATGGTGATGTTCTTCACGTCGAAATACTTGGCGAACTCGTCGGCCAGCTGACCCATCAGCTCCGTGTCCACCCGGTGGTTCAAAAAGCCGTCCACCTTGATGATGTTGCCGGGCAGTACCTTACCCTCCCGGCGGATACGCTCTTTCAGCAGTTCCATTGCGATTTTCTCCTTCTCAATATTCTATACTGTACACTTGCGTGTTACAAACGCTTGTTTATCTCCGCCGCAGACTCTCTTTCACGAAGTCGCTGAAGCGCTGGGCGGCGGCGGTCATGGGCACGTCTCGCAGCACGCACAGCTCCACGCTGCGGGGCGGGATCTCAAAGTCGGTGCGCAGCTTCCGCAGCCGGCCGCTCTCCAGCTCCCGGCCCACGAACTCCTCCGTCACCCCGGCCACGCCGAAACCGATGGCCGCCAGATCCACCAGCAGGCTCCGGGCCCCAAGCTCGATCTCCGGGTTCAGATGCAGGCCGTTCTGCAGGAAGTATTTTTCCAGATACAGCCGGGAGGAGGCCTTGCGCTCCAGCAGGATCAGCGGAAAGCGTGCGATCTCCTCCAGGGTATAGCGGTGCTCAAAGTCACAGGGATAGTCGGCCCCGGCCACAAAGATGGAATGTGTCTGTAGGCAGGGGAAGGTGGACAGGGAGGCGGCTTCCTGCGGCGTGCTGGCAAAGGCGATGTCCACCTTGCCCGACTGCAGCAGGCCCAGCACCTTGTGGCTGCGGCCGGAGACGATCTGGATGTGGATGGCCGGGTACTGCCGGTGGAACTGATCCAGATATGGCAGCAGGAATTGGCTGGTTACGGTGTCGCTGGCGCCGATGGTCAGGTGCCCCATCTGCAGATCCCGGCTCTGGGACAGCTTCTCCTCGCCGGTCTCCAGCAGGCCCATGGCGCTGCGCACATACTCATACAGCATCCGCCCGTCAGCGGTCAGGGTGACGCCCCGGGAGTTCCTGGCAAAGAGTCGCGTCTGCAGCTCCGCCTCCAGCTGCTTGATGGACTGGCTCACGGCGGATTGCGAGATATACAAGCTCTGTGCGGCGGCGGTGATGTTCCCGGCCTCCGCCACCTCCTTGAACACGCGATACAGCTCCAGCTTTACCGACATACGGTCACCTCATTAAGAAAAATAATATTTTCCGGAATTAATATTTGCCACAATTATAACAGAAATCTCCGCGAATGCAAGAGGAATCCATCCGCCTTCCATATATTTGGCAGGTTGTCCGATTTTTCCGCCGGGTACTTGCTTTTTTTCAGGCGCTTCTGTATAATCAGCTTAGGCTTTTGCTGCAAGAGTAGAAGCGGCGCGTTAAGTGCCGGTCGGATGGGAGGTTGCCGCCGGACGAAGGAGTGCTCTCCGCGGTGCCGTCTTCGCATCCGCTTTGGCAGGAAAAGATTGAGTATCGTTGCCAAATGACAATTACATACGCCGCAACCTCCTCCCATTTTTCTCAAATAGGAGGGATTTTTTATGTCTCGGAACACCCCCAAAAGCTGGCCCGTCCGGGCCACCGTCATCTGCGCCCTGCTGACGGCCATCAGCGTGCTGCTGTCCCGCTTTCTCACCATCATCCCCAGCGAGGTCAGCCGCTACTCCCTGGAGGCGGTGCCGCTGTTTCTGGCGGGGCTGCTGTGCGGACCGCTGCCTGGCCTGCTGACAGGCTTTGCCGCCGACTTCATCGGCTGCCTGTTCTCCCCCTTTGGCTATAATCCCATCTTCTGTCTGCCGCCTATGCTGTATGGCCTCTTTGCCGGGCTGCTGCGTTCCTGGCTGCTGCGCCGCTGCAGTCCGCTGCGCCTGGCCCTGGCCTTTCTGCCGGCCCTGGCCCTGGGCTCCGTGCTGTATCAGAGCTTTGCCCTGGCCCTGGTCTATGGCGGCGGGGCAAAGCAGGCATATTTCGTGACGCAGTTGGCCGCCCGCTCCATGCAGTTCGCCATCACCGGCGCGCTGGACGTGCTGGTGGTGTGGCTGCTGCAGCGCTCCGGCGTCCTGCGTGCGGCGGGACTGGGGCACATCAACGGGAAAGGAAGCGATCAAACATGATGAACCTGGAGGAGACTCTCTCCTATATTCATGCGGTCTGCTGGCGGGGCAGCGTCCCCGGCCTGGAGCGCATCAGCGCCCTGCTCGCGTCCATGGGCAACCCCCATCTGGGCCTGAAATTCATCCACGTCACCGGCACCAACGGCAAGGGCTCCACCTGCGCCATGCTGGCCTCCATCCTGCAGGCGGCGGGCTATCGCACAGGCCTGTATACCTCGCCCTTCATCGTCCGCTTCAACGAGCGGATGCAGGTGGACGGACAGCAGATCTCGGACGAGGAGCTGTGCGACATCACCTCCTTCGTCCGCCCCCTGGCGGACGCGCTGGATCCCCACCCCACGGAGTTTGAGATGGTCACGGCCATCGCCATGGAGTTCTTCGCCCGTCGCCGCTGCGACATCGTGGTCTGCGAGGTGGGCATGGGCGGCGAGTTCGACGCCACCAACGTTATCCCCTCGCCGGAGGCCGCCGTCTTCTGCAACATTGGCCTGGATCACACCCAGTACCTGGGCGACACCATCGAGAAGATCACTGCCACCAAGGCCGGCATCATCAAGCCCGGCTGCCAGGCGGTGCTGTATCAGCAGACGCCCCAGGTGGAGGACATCCTCCGCCGCCGCTGCGAGAGCCTGTCCGTGCCGCTGCACCTGGCGGATTTCGCGGATATCCGCCTGCGCAGCGCCGATCTGAATGGTCAGGTATTCGACTGGCGGGAGCTTGACGGCCTGGTGCTGCCTCTGCTGGGGCAGCACCAACTCCACAACGCTGCCGTGGTCTTGTCCACCGTGGAGGTTCTCCACCGCCGTGGCTGGGTCATCGACCGGGAGGCCGTCCGCCGTGGCCTGGCCGCCACCCAGTGGCCCGGCCGCTTCCAGATCATTGGCCGCGACCCACTGTTTATCATCGATGGCGGCCACAATCCCCAGTGTATCCAGGCCCTGGAGCAGAACCTCCGGGACTACCTGCCCGGCCGCCCGCTGACGGTGCTCACCGGCGTCATGGAGGATAAGGACTACCACTGTATGTACCGCAGCATCGCCCCCTATGCCTCCGCCTTTGTGGCGGTTACGCCGGATAATCCCCGCTCCCTCCCGGCGCCGGAGCTGGCCGCCTATCTGCACAGCTTTGGCAAACCCGTCACCGCCTCCGCCAGTATCCCGGAGGGTGTGGCCCTGGCCCGCCGCCTGGCAGGTGCCTCCGGCACCGTGCTGTGCTATGGCTCCCTCTATCTGCTGGGGGACGTCATGGCCGCCCTGGAAAAACTGACTGGAGGAGGGGAGAGCGCATGACCCGCTGCGAGAGCTGCTGCTTTTATAACTACGACGAGGCGTACGAGGAGTACGTCTGCGAGCTGGATCTGGACGAGGACGAGATGGTACGCTTCCTCTCCAGCCGCACCGCCGACTGCCCCTATTGGCGCCCCGGCGACGAATACCTCACCGCCAGAAAACAGTAAAACTGGGCCCTGTGCCGATGGCGTGGGTCGGACTTTTAACAAACTGAAGCCGTCTGCTGGTCGCAGCAGACGGCTTTGTTGCATTATACCTGGGGATAGGCCAGATCGGCAGTTGTCCAGTGGCGGATGAGCTCCGCATAGAAGGCGCAGCAGGTGCGGGCCTCGTCCAGACTAAGGTTGACATAATTCCCGCACTCCACGGCGCTGTTTCCGGGCATGGGGCCGTCGTACACGGCGGCCTGGGCAAAGACGGCCTTCAGCAGCTCGACGGCCTGTCCGTCGCTGAGGCGGCGGCTGTCGAACAGGAAGTAGAAGCCCGTCTGGCAGCCCATGGGGCCAAAGTAGATCACTGCGTCCCGCGCCTGGCTGTTGCGCAGGAGGGTGGCGATGATGTGCTCCACGGAGTGCAGCTGGCTGTTGCTGAGCAGGTCACCGGTGTTGGGCTTTTTGAAGCGCAGGTCGAAGGTGGTGACATCCCCGTCCCGGCGGGACAGGTACAGGCCCGGCACCAGGACGCTGTGATTCACGGTGAAGCTGGCGATCTTTTCCATCTCACGCCTCCAGTTGCTCCACGAAGGACATGACCACCCGGTTCAGGTCGCGCATGGCCTCGGGGAAGTTGAAGAAGAAATCATGGTGCTCGAACAGGCAGTCGGACACGGACTTGATGGACATAAAGGGCACGTTGTTGCGCAGGCAGACCTGTGCGTCGGCGCCGCCCTCCATGTCGCACAGCAGGGGGTGGAAGGTCTCCGCGATCCAGTGGGCCCGGGGGGTGTCGGTGCCGAACCAGTCGCCGGTGGCAACCAGACCCGTGCGGTAGGGGATGCCCGTCCGGTCCATGGCGGCCCTGGCCCGCTCCAGGTCGCTGGTGGGGAACTCCACCCGGTTCACCGTGGAGACCAGGCCAGCGGGATCACCGATGGCGGTGGTGTCCACATCGTGCTGGATGAAGCCCTCGGCCAGGATGATGGAGCCGATGGGCAAGCTCTCGAAGCAGCCGGCCACGCCGGCGTTGAGCACCAGCTCCGGCTGATACAGAGAGATCAGCAATTGGGTGGCCATGGCGGCGTTGACCTTGCTGACGCCGCCGGTGCAGGCGATGACGTCCGGCCGGATCTGATAGAAATCCACCCCCGCCACGGTCTGCAGCGGCTGGGCATTCTCCTGGGTCAGCAGGCTCTCGATCTCGCTTTTCATGGCGTAGACCATTCCGATCTTCATAGGTGCATCCTCCCTGTGGTATGAAAAAGTTTTCTATATTGTAATGAACGCAGGGGCCTTTTGTCAAGAGGCAGCGGGGAGACGGCCGACGACATCGTGGCAGACGGTGAAAAGCTGCTGCCGGTATTCTGCCTGTGCGTCAGCGGACAGGCCGGTCTCGTCGTAGAGCGTCAGGTTGTATACGTTGCCACCACATCGGAAGGAGAGGTTCCAGACACAGAGCGCGTCCTACTGGTTTTCCGTGACATAGATGGGCACATCCTGATAGGTTTCTGCCTCTGCGCCGGAAAGCGGCGTGTTTTCATAGCTTACGACCTCCCAATTCCATTTTCTCTGCTTATTATTTTAGACCAGAACGAGAAAAGTGTCAATCAGTATCCGATGCGCCGTACGTTTTACGGAGAAAAAAGGGGCGATTTGCACGAGAGGATTGCAAAATGCGGAAAAATGCGGTATAATAATCTATCAAGTGAACGAAATATGTGATCTTGAACAACACGTCGGCTATAAACGGCGCGCTATACAATGTGACAAAAAAATTGTCAAATTTTGTAACCGAATGGTAACCATTTGATGGCCGGGGAAGGGGGTGCGTCATGCCCGTTTTTGGCGTGATCTGTGAATACGACCCCTTTCACCTGGGGCACCAGTGGATGCTGGAGCAGCTGAAGCGGCAGGGGGACGTGGTATGCGTCATGAGCGGCCACTTCACCCAGCGGGGGGAGTTCGCCGCGGTGAACAAGTTCGCCCGGGCGGAGATGGCGGTGCGCTGCGGCGCGGATCTGGTGCTGGAGCTGCCCACCCCCTGGGCCATGGCCGGAGCGGAGCGTTTTGCCCGGGGCGGCGTGGCGCTGCTGCGGAAGACCGGGGTGGTGACGCATCTGGCCTTTGGCAGCGAGTGCGGCAACCTGACGGCCTTGGAGCGGGTGGAAGCGTGCCTGTCCGGGGCGGCGTATCAGGAGGCCCTGCGGGAGGAGCTGGGAAGCGGCGAGACCTTTGCCCGCTGCCGCCAGCGGGCGGTGGAGCGTCTGCTGACGGCGGAGGACGCGGCGCTGCTGCAGCGGCCCAACAACATCCTGGGCATCGAATATCTCAAGGCCCTGCGGCGGGAGGACTTCCCCCTGGAGGCGGTGACGATCCCCCGCCGGGGTGGCGGACACGACGGCCCGGTGGCGGAGGGTATCGCCCCGGCGTCCCATCTGCGGCGGCTGCTGCGGGCGGGGCGGACGGAGGAGGCTCTGGCCTTTATGCCGCCGGAGGCGGCGCTGGTGCTGCGGCGGGAGATCGAGGCAGGCCGCGCGCCGGTAGATATGATGACCTGTCAGCGGGCCATACTGTCCCGGCTGCGCCGCATGGGGGAGGAGGAATTTCTGCCCTATGACGGCGGGGGAGAGGGGCTGTACCGCCGGGTGTACCGGGCGGTGCGGCAGTCGCCGGATCTGAACACCCTGCTGGAGGCGGCCAAGACCCGGCGCTATCCCATGGCTCGTCTGCGGCGGCTGCTGCTGGCGGCGTATCTGGGGCTGCGGGAGGAGCCGGAGGAGCCGCCCTATCTGCGGCTGCTGGCGGCCAGCCGCGGCGGCTGCGCACTGCTGCGGCAGATGCGGGAGGTACCTGTGCTGACCAAGCCGGCGGATGTCGGCAAGCTGGGCCACCAGGCCCAGGAGCTGTTCACCCGCGAGAGCGGCTGGACGGATCTATATACGCTGGCCTATCCCAACCTGGCCCAAAGCGGCTGCGGCGCGGATTGGCGGGCAACACCCTGGATCATGTGAGGATCGCCTATGAAGAAGCTGTGTCTTTTGCTGTCGGCAGTGCTGCTGCTGGCCTGCCTGTCCGGCTGCGGTGTGGCCGCCGGCCAAACGGGAAACGACCCATACAATACACCCCTGCCCGATGCGCCGGGGGATCCGGTGCAGATCAAGAGCTGGACGCTGTCCATCCGGGAGGAGGAGCGGAATGTCTGCGCCGAGGACGGCCGTCTGCTGGTGCAGGCCAGTTATGCGCGGCCGGAGCTGGTGGAGGACGGTGACGGGGAGGTCGTGACCACCAACGAGGCGGTTGCTGGGGCACTCAACCGCTATTTTGATGAGTGGATGACCCAGCAGCTCCAGTTCCTGGATGATGTGGCGGAGATGGCACGGGAGCACTATGGCCTCATCGGCGGCGAGGACGAGCGCTGGGACACTGAGGACTACAGCTACACGGATATCGTTGAAACGGACTACTGGCGGGGTGGGCGGCTGCTGTGCTTCCGGATGGAATACAGCACCTATTCCGGCGGAGTTCACCCCAACTCCTGGCGCGAGGCGGTGAGCTTTGACCTGGCCACCGGGCGCACGGTGACCGTTCCGGATCTGACGGACGATTTGGAGGGGCTGAAGACGGCGGTGACGGATAAGCTGCTGCTGGCCATCACTCAGACGGACACCTGGACAGAGTACGGGGCGGACGGCTTCTTCCCGGACTATGCGGGTACTGTGGCCGAGTGGATGGACAAGACGCTGCTGTTCGGGGACGAGGGCATCACCGTGGTGTTCAATGCCTATGACATCGCCTCCTATGCCGCCGGGGAGCAGGCCTTCCTGCTGCCCTACAGTTTCCTGCAGCCCTATCTCAATGACTACGCGGTCACGCTGCTGGGGCTGGACAGCAGCCGATAGCACTACATACGCACAGCAGCGTGTCAGACCGGCGACACGCTGCTGTTTTTTTCAAAAATTTAAGTTCATTAATGTTCTTCTGATGCTTCACCCGTATGATAGCGGCAGAACAGAGGGGACAAGGGTCCCTGAATGAGAAGCACAAGGAGGAATTACCTATGAAAAAGGATGCTGCCAACACCGTGAGCCGCTGTGAGGTGGCGCTGGGCCGGAGGGGCTGAGAACGCATAGACTGGAATACGGAAACGGGCTCCCGCCCCGACGGGAAAATCCATCCGTTTTCCGGGAGGAATTCTATGGCGTCCTTTACCAACATGGCCACCCTGTCCTACAGTGGCGGCCAGGTCAATTCCAACATCGTCACCGGCCAGCTGCAGGAGGCGCTGGCCGTTACCAAGACCGCCGTGGCCCCCAGCTACACCATCGGTGAGACGGCGGCCTATGTGCTGACTCTGGTCAATTCCGGCACGTCGGCCCTGACTGGCCTGACCATCAGCGACGACTTGGGGGCCTATACCGGCGGTGGGGGCACGGTGTATCCCCTGCGCTATGAGGAGGGAACCCTCCACTACTATGTGGGCGGCGTGGCTCAGGCCATGCCCACTGTTACCGCCGGGCCGCCCCTGACCATTAGCGGCATCTCCGTCCCCGCCGGGGGCAGCGCGGTGCTGGTATATCAGACTCGCGTCAGCGCCTTCGCCTCGCCGGAGGTGGAGGGGGAGATTCGTAACACCGTCACCGTCAGCGGCGGCACCCTGGCCGCGGCACAGACGGCGGAGGCGGTGACGGCGGCCCGGCTGGCCCCGCAGCTGGCCATCAGCAAGGCGCTGAGCCCGTCCGTTGTCACGGAGAACGGGCAGTTGACCTATACCTTCACCGTGCAAAACTTCGGCAACGTGGCCGTCAGCGCCGGGGACAACGCCGTCATCAGCGATACCTTCGACCCCATCCTCCGGGATATCCGCGTCACCTATAACGGCGCGGCCTGGACGGCGGGCACCAACTACAGCTATGACGAGACCACCGGCGTGTTTGCCACGGTGGCGGGGCAGCTGACGGTGCCGGAGGCCACCTATACCCAGAATGCCGACGGCAGCTGGGCCGTGGATCCCGGCAGCGTGATCCTTATCGTCAGCGGAACGGTGTGATTTTTGCGTTTTTTGCAAAAAAGTGCTTGCAATTTCGGGCCGGATGTGATATCCTATCATGGCGTAAAAAGGGCGGTCCTCTGTCGCTGGCGCTCTCAAAGAGCTGAGCGCCGCATACACGGCGGCATGAACACCTATATTATTAGGAGGAAATATCCATGGATCTGATCAAAGCACTGAATCAAGAGCAGCTGGCCAAGGAAGTGCCCCAGGTGCAGGTGGGCGATACCGTCCGCGTGCACGTGAAGGTTAAGGAAGGCGCCCGCGAGCGCATCCAGGTCTTCGAGGGCACCGTTATCGCCAAGAAGCACGGTGGTATCGAGGAGACCTTCACCGTTCGTCGTATTTCCTACGGCGTGGGCGTGGAGAAGGTGTTCCCCGTGCACTCCCCCTCTATTGCCAACATCGAGGTGGTTCGTCACGGTTTCGTGCGCCGCGCCAAGCTGTACTTCCTGCGCGACCGCGTGGGCAAGTCCGCCAAGATCAAGGAGAAGCTGTAAGCTGCATCCCCCAAAAAACGAAAAACGCCGCTCATCGAGAGATGGGCGGCGTTTTTTCCGTTCCCAAAGGGAAGGGACTGTGCACTTGAAGCAAGTGGAGGGCTGGCAGCGCGGTGAGGATGCCACCCTGGGCGACAACCCCACGCCGGTGCTTCGCTATCAGGGCAGCGAAGTGGATGAGCTGCTGCTGCAATATGCGGGTATCACCCGGGCCGACCTGACGAAGGAGCAGACCATGCTGTATCAGCCGGCCAACGACTGCTACTATAACTTCACCAGCGATGCCTATTTCCCGGACTTTGCCTGCACCCGGGGCTATGTGGACGGCGACCAGGTGGTTTTGTACGATGACCATGCATATACCATGACGCTGGGCTGGAACGAGGAGAGCAATGCCTTCGACCGCATTGACTGCGCGGGCCGTCAGTTGACGCTGCGCCGGGCGGAGGATGGCCGCTGGCTGTTCTGTTCCCTGCTGCCGGTGGAGGAAAACTGAACCATCCCCGTTCCATCGAAACGGGGATGATTTTCTTCAGCTTCTCTGATACAACGTGTCCTCCCGGCCAAAGGCTCGCAGGGCCAGGCGCAGGGTCAGCAGCGCCTCCTCGGAGTAGGGGAGCAAGATCAGCAGATTCACCGGCGGCTTGAACAGCAGCACGATGACCTGGGAATTGGCGATACAGCAGTCCCAGTCCTCCCAGTTCAGCTCCACCGGAGGGGCCTTTTCGTTCTCCTCCCGAATACCCTGGGCATCCAATGTCAGCACATTTTCCGGCCCGGTGGTTTCCTGAAACAGTCGCAGTACCCGGCGGTAATTGCTCCGCAGCAGCAGATACAGAAACAGCTCCAGCGCGGCGCAGATCCCCAGCAGCCACAGCCACAGGGTATCTTCCGCCAGGATCAGCACCGGCGCGCACAGGGCGTCCACCAGCAGCATAGACAGGCCATACCACAGAAGGCGGCGGTTCCAGCGGGTGAAGGGGATGCAGCGCCCGGGCCGCCGCTTCAGGCGCCTGCGCCGAGCGTGGATGCCCTGGGCCAGGTCGAAAAGACGTTCCGGCTCCGTCAGGCGATGGCGCAATTGAAAGAAGGTTCCCTCCATGGAGGTCAGCCCTGCTGGGCCAGCGCCTGCTCCAGAGCCCGGGCCATCTGGTCGGGGCAGGAGGTGGGCTTGCTGCCGCAGTGGATGCCCTTCATACGGCCAATGGCCTCCTGGGCGCTCATACCAACCACCAGGCGGCTGATGCCCTGGAGGTTGCCGTTGCAGCCACCGTCCACGCGGACGCTGCGGATGATGCCGTCCTCCAGTTCGATGGTCATTTTCTGGGAACATACGCCCTGGGGGGTATAGGTATAGGTCATAATCGTTCGCTCCTTTTGTCATATTGGAGCCTATTATACCCTATCCGGCAGCATTTGGCAAGTGTCCTCAGGCCTGTTGCCGCCGCTGCAGCTGCAGCCGGTCGGCGATCATGGCGATAAACTCGGAGTTGGTGGGCTTACCCTTGGCGGAGTTCACCGTATAGCCGAAATACTTTTGCAGTGTCTCCACGTCGCCCCGATCCCAGGCCACTTCAATGGCATGGCGTATGGCCCGCTCCACCCGGCTGGGAGTGGTGCAGAAGCGCTTGGCTACCTCGGGATACAGCACCTTTGTCACGGCGTTGATGACGTCCATGTCCATCACCGCCAGGATGATGGCCTCCCGCAGATACTGGTAGCCCTTGATGTGCGCCGGGACACCGATCTCATGAATGATGGAGGTCACCATCCCTTCCAGCGCGGGGGTGGGGGAAGGGCCCTGCTCCTGCTCGGGTGCCACCGACTGACGCATCAGCTCCAGCAGAGACCCCGGGTTGGCGGGCTTGGGCAGGAAGAAATACACGCCCAGTTCCATGGCTCGGGCAACGGCTTTGCGGCTGCAGAAGGAGGAGAGCACCAGTACCTTGGGCATATACGCCCCGGGCTGCCCCAGCTGGTTCAGCAGACCAAAGCCGTCCAGCTCCGGCAGAACCACGTCCGTCAGCAGCAGCTGCGGCCGCAGCGTCCGCACCAGCTCCAGCGCCTCCTGGCCGCTTCCGGCCTGCCCAACCACTTGAAAATCACCGCAGGATTCGATGTGCTGCTGCAGAGTCGACCGAAATTCTTCGCTGGCATCTGCCAGGATAACCGTAATCTTATTTTCCATACTTCCTCAATCCTTTTACGCACAGAATATACGGCACAAGCTGTTGTTTCACAGCGATACAACATTTGTCGCTTGACCTGCATATAATTTACCAGGATAGGACAGCGTTTTCAAGGGAAAATTGTCGAAACAATATAATTTTTTTTTCGACAAAACAGGAATAAAAAGTGAGCAGACCATACATATTGAGAGGAATTTGATCCGAAGCCCAATATGTTGTGTTTGCGAAGGAGAAACAAAATTCAGGAGATGAAAAAATTTAACGCACAAATGGCGCGCGGTATGCCGCGTTGAGCTCCCGCAGCTCGATTTTACCCTCGATATAGGGCCGGTAGAGCTCCTCTGCCCGGCCACCGCCCCGCACGTCGCAGCCGCTGCAGCCCTCGCAGCTGCCGCCGCAGGCGGCCAGCGCCTGGCGCACGATCTCCTCCCGCTGCGCCCGGGTGGTGTCTTTGATGAGCACCGATCGCATTTGCATCACCTCCTTTTATAGTAGTGTATCTCCAGCAGGCCGAAACATGAGTGGCAACGCAAAAAAATTGTGTTCAGCACCAAATTTCGCCTTGACAATTTGGGAGAAATGCTGTATCATAGGCATTGTTGTAAAGCAACTAAACTTTACAGAGGGGGCGGAACCGTGAAAAACCAGACCTATCGCATGACGATGCTCTTTGATTTTTACGGGGAGGTCCTCACCCAGCGGCAGAAGGAGTTCTTCGACTTGTATTATAATGAAGATCTTTCCCTGGCCGAGATCGCGGAAAACTATGGCATTTCCCGCCAGGGTGTCCGGGATGTTATTGTCCGGGCCGAGGCCATTATGACCGATCTGGAGGACAAGACGGGGCTGTTGAAGCGCTTTATGCAGATGCAGCAGCGGATTGACTCCATCATCGCCGCCGCCGGGCAGATCAAGACCATCAACTATCGCCAGTACGATAATCCGGAGCTGATGCGGCTGGCAGACGAGATCGCACAGAGCGCTGCGGCGCTGAAGGAGTAAGCCATGGCCTTTGAGGGATTATCTGAAAAACTGAACGCCACATTCAAGCGTCTGCGGGGCAAGGGCCGCCTGACGGAGGCCGATGTCCGGGAGGGGCTGCGGGAAGTCCGCCTGGCTCTGCTGGAGGCTGACGTCAGCTACAAGGTGGTCAAGGACTTCGTGGCCCAGGTCACGGAGCGCTGCATCGGCGTGGACGTGCTGGACAGCCTGACCCCGGCCCAGCAGATCGTGAAGATCGTCAACGAGGAACTGGTGCAGCTGATGGGCGGCGCCAACGCCAAGCTGACCTTTGCCTCCAAGGGCCCCACCGTGGTGATGATGGTGGGCCTGCAGGGTGCCGGTAAAACCACCAACGGCGCCAAGCTGGCGGGCCTGCTGCGGCGGCAATACGGCAAGCGGCCGCTGCTGGTAGCCTGCGACGTATATCGTCCCGCTGCCATCAATCAGCTGCAGGTAGTAGGCAAGCAGCTGGATATCCCCGTCTTTGAGATGGGACAGGATGACCCGGTGCGCATCGCCCAGGAGGCTCTGCGCTATGCCAGGGATCACGGTTTCGACACGGTGTTCCTGGATACCGCCGGCCGCCTGCATATCGACGAGGCTCTGATGGACGAGCTGAAGAACATCAAGGCCACCGTCCATCCCAACGAGATATTGTTGGTGGTGGACGCCATGACCGGCCAGGATGCCGTCAACGCCGCCACAGCCTTTGACCAGGCCCTGGGCATCGACGGCGTGCTGCTGACCAAGCTGGACGGCGACGCACGAGGCGGTGCGGCCTTGTCCATCCGGGCGGCCACCGGCAAGCCCATCAAGTTTGTAGGTACCGGCGAAAAGCTGGACATGATCGAGCTGTTCCACCCGGATCGTATGGCCTCCCGTATTCTGGGCATGGGCGATATGCTGAGCTTCATCGAAAAGGCGGAGCAGCAGTATGACGAGGAGCAGGCCCGGAAGCTGGAGGAAAAGCTGAAAAGGAATCGGCTGACGCTGACGGACTATCTGGAGCAGATCGAGCAGCTCCAAGGCATGGGCGACCTGAGCCAGCTGGCCGGTATGCTGCCCGGCGACATGGGCAAGCAGCTGGATGCCGCCAACCTGGATGAAAAGCAGCTGGCCCGTACCCGCGCCATCATCCAGTCCATGACCCCGCTGGAGCGGGAAAATCCTTCCATCCTCAATGCCAGCCGCAAAAAGCGCATTGCCGCCGGATGCGGTATGCAGGTGTCGGATGTGAACCGGCTGCTGAAATCTTTTGAGATGCTGCAGCAGCTGACCAAATCCATGTCCAAGGGGCGCTTTGGCGGCTTCGGCGGCAAGGGCGGTATGCCCCAGATGGGCAAGGCCAAGAAGGGCAAGCTCCAGGGCTTTGGCCGCAAGAAAAGACTGAAATAAGTGCATACAGCATTTATATATTGATTACATTTTATTACAATTTGGAGGAAAATCACTATGGTTAAGATTCGTCTGAGAAGAATGGGTGCGAAGAAGGCTCCTTTCTATCGTGTGGTCGTGGCTGACTCCCGTTATCCCCGCGATGGCCGCTTCATCGAGGAGCTGGGCACCTACAACCCCTGCGTCTCTCCCGCTGAGATCAAGATCGACGCCGACCGCGCCCGCGAGTGGATCAAGACCGGCGCTCAGCCCACCGACACCGTTCGTGCCCTGCTGAAGAAGGTCGACGTTCTGTAAGGCAGGGGCACCATGAAGGAACTGCTGCTCTACATCGCCAGGAGCCTTGTGGAGCACCCGGAGCAGGTAACTGTCACCGAGGTGCAAAACGGCGACGAGCTGACGCTGGAGCTGCGCGTGGCCCCCGAGGATATGGGTAAGGTCATCGGCCGCCAGGGCCGTATTGCCAAGGAGATCCGCACGGTGGTGCGCTCCTATGCCCAGCGCACAGGCGTCAAGGCATCCGTTGATATTTTGGATTGACCACTGAAAACCCCCGGCCAGGCCGGGGGTTTTTCGCGCACAGTGGAGGCGAAAACGGCATAGACTGGCCTGTGAGGAGGTATCTGTATGGATCATGATCTATTGCTGGCCCGCTCCATCACACAGGCCCAGCATATGCAGCGAGCTCTGAGCAGCTGCGGTATCCGGTCAGCCATGCAGCGCGCGCCGCTGGGGCTGACGGATCGGGGCTGCGCCTATGCGCTGCGTCTGCGGACGGGGCAGCTGGAGCAGGCGCTGCGCTGCCTGCAGGCGGCGGGACTTGCACCCCTGTCAGCCTATCGCTATACAAACGGAAGCTATCGGGAGGCGAAGAAATGATCTATTTCGACGCCGGCGCCACCACATTGGAAAAACCATCCGCCGTAGGCCGTGCCATGGCCTGGGCGGTTCAGCATATGAGTTCCCCTGGACGGGGGAGCTATCCCGCATCGCACCTGGCGGAGAAAACGGCCTATCAGTGCCGCCTGGAGGCGGCGGAGCTGCTGGGCGCGGAGCGGCCGGAGGAGGTGGTTTTCACCTCCAGCGCCACCCACGGCCTGAACATCGCCATCCACTCGCTGCTGCGCCCGGGGGACAGCGTGGTGGTCTCCGGCTATGAGCACAACGCCGTGACCCGTGCCCTTCACGCCATCCCCAATCTGACGGTGACGGTCATCGATACGCCGCTCTTTTGCCAGGAGCAGGCGGCGGAGGAATTTGAACATGCCATCCGGAAACATCCTGCGGCGGCGATCTGCAACCACGTCTCCAACGTATTCGGCGCGGTGCAGCCGGTGGAGGAGATCGCGGCAGTATGCCGGGAGCGGGAGGTGCCCCTGCTGGTGGATGCCTCACAGTCCGCCGGTGTGTTGCCGGTCAATCTGAGCGGCTGGGGCGCGGCCTTTGTGGCCATGCCGGGGCACAAGGGCCTGTATGGCCCACAGGGCACCGGACTGCTGCTGTGCGGCCGGGAGGCCCGCCCCCTGCTGCGGGGCGGAACGGGCAGTCAGTCCCGGCTGCAGGATATGCCCCCGGAGCTGCCCGACCGACTGGAGCCAGGCACCCATAATATGCCCGGCATTGCCGGGCTGCTGGAGGGGATCCGCTTTGTGCGGAGGCAGGGCGTGGAAAACATCGCTTTCCGGGAGAGGGAAGTAGTTGCCTGCGCGGCGGAGAAGCTGGAGCAGCTGCCCGGGGTGGAGGTGTTTCATGGCGAGGACTTCCGGCACCAGACCGGCGTTCTGTCCTTCCGCGTGGCGGGATGGGACTGCGAAACGCTGGGGGAGGAGCTGGCCCAGCGGGGTATTGCCCTGCGGGCGGGGCTACACTGTGCGCCGCTGGCGCACCGCACGGCGGGTACGCTGGATACCGGCACCATTCGCCTCAGTGCGTCCTATTTCAACACAAAGGCCCAGGTGCAGCAGCTTATGCGGGAGCTGCGGCATATCCTTCGTGAAAATGCGGCATTTTGACTGCTGTTTTTTTGTTGCATTTTCCCCGGAAATTTTATATAATGTAAAATAGCTATCGGTATGTGTAAGGAAGGGCACGAAAAATGGATGCAATCATATCCGCAATGGAAAAAACCGGGCGCTATCTGTCGCTGATCCGGCCGCTGGACGTGCTGGACGTGGCGATCATCGCCTATCTGGTATATAAAGTGCTGAGTCTGGTTCGCAGCACCCGCGCGGAGAATATCCTCAAGGGTGTGGCAATCTTCCTGCTGGCCCTGTGGCTGTCGTCTTCGGCGGCCCTGGACCTGCGGGGCGTCAACTATATCCTCAGCCATATGGTGGAATGGGGCGTTCTGGCCCTCATCATCCTGTTCCAGCCGGAGATCCGTCAGCTACTGGAGAAGATGGGCAGCCGGAACATCCGCCTGCTGCGTATCTTCCAGCAGGAGCAGCAGTCCACCGAGCTGGAGCGGGCCATTGACCAGACGGTGATCGCCTGCACCGAGATGTCCAAGACCCGCACGGGCGTACTGATCGTGTTCGAGCGCAAGCTGCTGCTGGACGATATGGTGCGCAGCGGCACCACCCTGGACGCAGCGGTGTCCAGCGAGCTGCTGAAGAACATCTTCTTCGTGAAGGCGCCCATGCACGACGGCGCCGTCATCATCCGCCAGGGGCGGATTCTGGGAGCGGGCTGTATGCTGCCTCTGTCCAAAAATGTGAACCTCAGCCGGGATCTGGGTATGCGGCACCGGGCCGGCATCGGCATGAGCGAGAATTCCGACGCGGTGGTGGTCATCGTGTCGGAGGAGACGGGCTCTGTGTCCGTGGCCATCGGCGGGATGTTGCGCCGCCACCTGATGCCCGAGACGTTGGCGCAGCTGCTGCGCAACGAGTTGATCCCCCAGCCCGAGGAGGAGAACAAGCAGCGCCGCTCCCTGGCGGAGCTGCTGCGCAGCCGCAGAAAGGGGGAGCAGGATGGAAACGACGAATAGGAAAAAGAGCCCCAAGGCATTTCGCATCATCATATCCATACTTGTAGCCATTGCCCTGTGGGTATATGTGGACCAGAGCCTGTCGGTGGAGGTGACCACCCAGGTGAAGGGCGTGGCGGTGGAGTTCTCCGGCGAGGATACCACCCTGGCGGAGAACAACCTGATGCTCCTGTCCGGCTATGATACCACTATCGACCTGGTGCTCAAGGGCCCCCGCAGCGAGCTGCTGAAGTTGGACAAGAGCAAGGTGCGCATCGTGGCCGATACCAGCGGCATCCGCGATACCGGCGTGCAGACCCTGACATACCAGGTGTACTACCAGGACGACATCCAGCGCAGCAAGATCAGCGTGACCTCGGCCAGTGCCTATACCGTCACCGTCACGGTGGGTGAGATGGACACCAAGACCGTGCCCGTCCGCTGCGATGTTGTCGGCGGCGCGGCCAAGGGCTTCACGGCGGGAGATATGACCCTGAACCCGGTGGAGCTGGTTTTGCGCGGCCAGCGGGATGATCTGCTGAACATTGCCTATGCCAAGGTCACGGTGGACATCTCCGGGGCGGATCGCACGGTGGTGCAGGCCTTGGAGTGGGAGCTGTATGACTATAACGATATCAAGATCGAGAACCCGGCGGTGCGCTCCAAGGTGAAATCCGTGCAGGTGACCATCCCCGTGCGTACTTCCAAGAGCGTGGATTTGGTGGTGAATTTCGTGTCGGCCCCTGGCTCCACCATGGACACGGTTCAGTATACCATCGCCCCGGACAAGGTGACGCTGGTGGGCGAAAAGGACGTTCTGGATGCCATCGACAGCATCGTGCTGGATACCCTGTACCTCCAGGATCTCCAGCCATCCCAGAGTTTGACCTACACCGTCCCTGTGCCGGAAGGCACCACCCTGTCGGAGGATGTGGGCCCCGTGACCGTGACCATCGTGGTCAGCGGCGTCACGGAGGGTGACATCAGCGTTACGGTGTTTACCTGCGAGAATATCCCCGCCGGTTTCCGGGCCACGGCGGTCACGGAGAGCCTGAACATCCTGCTGCGGGGCCTGGAGGCGGAGATGGCCTCCATCACCGCCGAGGATCTGTTCATCACGGCGGATCTGAGCGGCATCACGGAGCCGGGCGTCCACACGGTGCCTGTAACGGTGCAGGTGCGCAACTATGCCAATATTGGAGTGAAGGGCAGCTATCAGATTGTTGTGGAAGTGGAAAAACTGCCTTAACAGAGCGAAAGGATGCAGAAACATGACGCAAATCGCAACAGTTGAGAAAATCCTGAGAAACGGCTATGTGCAGATCTCCGTGCCACGGAAATCCGCCTGTGGCCACGACTGCGAGGAGTGCGCCGGCTGCGGCATGACGGGTGCGTCCATCTATGCCGAGGCACGGGACAGCGTGGGCGTGAAGCCGGGGCAGAAGGTAGTGGTGGAGAGCGCCACCAGCAAGATGCTGGGGGTGGTCGTGCTGGTGTATGTGCTGCCGGTCATCGGCTTCATGCTGGGCTACTTCCTGTCCCCCGGTCTGGCGGAGGGCTGGCGCTATGCCATCGCCGCCGGTGCAGCGGCCCTGAGCTTCATCCCCAGCGTGCTGTTTGACCGCTATGCCCGAAAAAAGGGAACACTGACCTATAACGTGGTGCGGGTGTTCTGATGTTCGGTTATGTCAGACCTGCAGACAAGCATTTGAGTCCGGAGGAACAGACACGTTTTCGCGCAGCCTACTGCGGCCTGTGCCGCACGCTGGGACGGCGCTATGGCCTGGCCGCCCGGATGATCCTGAACTATGACCTGACCTTTATGGCCATGCTGCTCTCCCGGCGGGAGACCTGCCCCGCGTCACGGCGGTGTTGCATGGCCCATCCCCTCCGGGGATGCCCGGTGCTGGAGGCGGAGGATGCCTTCGACACGGCGGCGGATCTGAGTGTGATCCTGACTTGGTGGCAGCTGAAGGACGGTGTGGCGGATCACGGCTTTTTCCGCGGCCTGCCCTACCGGGTGGCGCTGCTGGCCCTGCAGAGGGCCTATCGGAAGGCCCGGGCCTGCCGGCCGGACTTTGACAGCGGCACACGCCGTCATCTGGAGGAGCTGGGCCGCCTGGAGGCGGAACACTGCCCCTCCATGGATCAGGCAGCGGACGCCTTCGCGGCGCTGCTGGCCGGTGTGGCGGCAGAGGAGCAGGAACCCCGTCGCCGCCGGGTGCTGGAGCAATTGCTGTACCATCTGGGCCGCTGGATCTACTTGGTGGATGCGGCGGACGATCTGAAGAAGGACGTGAAAAGTGGCAGCTATAACCCGCTGGTCTATCGCTTCGGCGCGTCCGGCGGCGTCCTGACGGATGTGCAGCGGCAGGAGCTGGGCCAGACACTGGACAGCTCCGTGCGGGCCATGGCGGCGGCCTTTGAGTTGGCCGACTTCGGCCCCTGGCACGGCATCGTGGAGAGTGTTGTGTACGAGGGCCTGTATGCCGTGGGTGGCGCGGTGCTGAGCGGCAGCTTCCGAAAAAAACAAAAGAGAAACAAGAACCTTACACGAAAGGCAGGAGCCTGATATGCGCGATCCCTATCAGGTGCTGGGTATTCCCAGCACCGCCACAGATGAAGAAGTGAAGAAGGCCTATCGCCAACTGGCCAGAAAGTACCATCCGGATAACTACCATGACAACCCGCTGGAGGATCTGGCCCAGGAGCGGATGAAGGAGATCAATGAGGCGTATGAGACCATCACCCGCCAGCGCAAGGGGCAGCAGAGCGGACAGGGCGGCGGCTACAGCGGCTATGGCAATACTGGTTATGGCAATACCGGCTATGGCGGCGGGTACGGTAGCTCGTCCTACAGCGGCCCCTGGCAGCGTATCCGCTTGGCCATCCAGCAGGGCGACCTGAATCTGGCCGAGGAGCTGCTGAACGCCCAATCGGATCACAATGGCCAGTGGAACTTCCTGAAGGGGACCGTGTGCTACAAGCGGGGCTGGATGGACGAGGCGAAGCGCTATTTTGAGACGGCGGTGCAGATGGAGCCTACCAACGCGGAGTATCAGCGGGCACTGAACATGATGAACGGGAACAGCGCCTACCGTCCGGCGGGATTTGGACATATGAGCAGCGCGGGCTGCGCCGGGGACGATTGCTACCGGGCATGCCTGACCTGCGCGTGCCTGAATTGTATGTTTGGCGGCGGCGGATATATGTTCTGCTGCTGAGTTGCGACAGATAGGAGGATACAACATGGTCAAGAGCATGACCGGCTACGGCCGGGCGAGAGAGACGCTGCATATGCGGAACATCACGGTGGAGGTGCGCTCCGTCAACAACCGCTTTCTGGACTGCACGGTGAAGCTTCCCCGGGCCTATATATTCGCGGAAGATGCCATCAAGACCCGCGTCCGGGGCGCCGTGTCCCGGGGCAAGGTGGACGTGTTCGTCACCATCGACAGCAGCGCGGCGGATGTCTCCGTGGTGTCGGTGAACGAGCCCCTGGCCCGGGGTTACTACCAAGCTCTGGGGCAGCTGAAGGAGCTGCTGGGTCTGGAGGGGGAGATCACCCCCATGGCCCTGGCCAAGCTGCCCGACGTGCTGACCGTCAGCAAGGCCGAGGAGGATATGGAGACCGTCAGCGCCGATATCTGTCAGGTGCTGGATAAGGCCCTGGATGCCTATAACCACATGCGCGTTGTGGAAGGTATCCGCCTGGCTCAGGATATCTCGGGCCGTCTGGTGACCATCGAGACCGTCGTGGGCCGGGTGGAGGAGAAATCCCCCCTGACCGTGGCCGCCTATCGGGAGCGGCTGGAGAAGAAAATGCGGGAGGTGCTGGCCTCCACCACCATCGACGAGGGGCGCGTCCTGACGGAGGCGGCCATTTTCGCCGACAAGGTCGCCGTGGACGAGGAAACCGTTCGTCTGCGCAGCCACATCGCGCAGCTGCGCACGTTCCTGGCCGCCGACCGTCCTACCGGAAAGGATATGGATTTTTTGATGCAGGAGTTTAACCGCGAGTGCAACACCATCGGCTCCAAGTGCAGCGACCTGAGCGTGACCCAGGACGTTGTGGCCATGAAGGCCGAGGTGGAGAAGATTCGCGAGCAGGTGCAGAACATCGAATAAGGAGCGGTCTATGCAGCTGGTAAATATTGGTTTTGGCAATCTCATCTCCGTCGGGCGGCTCATCGCCGTGGTCAGCCCGGACTCGGCGCCCATCAAGCGCCTGATTCAGGAGGCCCGGGATCGCGGTATGCTCATCGATGCCACCTATGGCCGCAAAACGGCGGCGGTGCTGGTGATGGACAGCGATCATGTGGTGCTCTCCGCCCTGTCTGCGGAGAAGCTTGGCCCCCGCCTTGGCCTGACGGCGGCGGATTTTATGCAGGAGGAGCTATAGACTTGGAAACACAGGGAAAGATATTCATTCTTTCCGGGCCGTCCGGCTGCGGAAAGGGTACGGTGCTCAAATGCGCCATGGAGAAGCACGGAGAGCTGTTCCTCTCTGTCTCCGCCACCACCCGGCGGCCCCGGCCCGGTGAGGTGGACGGCGTACACTACCATTTCATCAGCGACGAGGCGTTTTGGCAGATGGTGGAGCGGGACGAGCTGCTGGAGCACGCCGGCTACGCCGGAAATTTTTACGGAACACCCCGCATCCCGGTGGATGAGGCCCTGGCCCATGGCCGGGACGTGATGCTGGAGATCGACGTGCAGGGGGCACAGCAGGTGCGCCGCAAGCGGCCCCAGGCGGTGCGCATCTTCATGGCGCCACCCTCTTGGCAGGAGCTGGAGCGCCGCCTGGTCAGCCGCGGTACGGACAGCACCGAAAAGATACGCCAGCGTCTGAGCCGGGCCCGGGAGGAGATGCTCCTGGCCGCGGATTATGAATATTTCGTAGTCAACGATCAGGTGGAGCAGGCGGCCCAGGTGCTGGGTGGGATCCTGCGCGCGGAGCGCTGCGAGTCGCCGGAGCGCACACAGGTCAAGGAAGAACATAAACGTTTATTCGCCCAATGGGCAGAAAAGGAAGGTATGCTGTTATGATGCTGTATCCCGCTATGAATAAGCTGACCAAGTTTATTCCCAATCGCTATATGATGGTGAACGTGGTGGCCCGCCGGGCCCGTCAGATCGCCTCCGCCGCTGAGCGCGACGGCGAGCACCTGACGGAGAAGCCGGTGACCATGGCCATCAACGAGGTGGCAGAGGGTCAGTTCGACGCCCAGTCCATCGACACCGCCATCAACGACGCCGACTAAGACAGGGGGAATCGCCATGCCGCAGATCGCCAAGATCGCTGTGGCGGCGGCGACCTACGCCATTGACAAGCCCTATGACTACCTGGCCCCGCCGGAACTGGCGCTCCAGGTGGGAATGCGCGTTCAGGTGCCCTTCGGACGGGGCAACCGCCTCAGCGAGGGCGTGATCCTGTCCCTGTATCAGGCTGTGCCGGATAAGCCGATCAAACCCATCCGCTCGGCGCTGGATCAGGAGCCGGTTATCACCCAGCGGGAGATTCGCCTGGCCCTGTGGATGCGGGAGCGCTACTTTTGCACCTTTTACGAGGCCATCCACGCCATCCTGCCCGCCGCCGTGTGGTACAGCTACCAGGAGATGTGGTCTCTGAGCGGTGTGATGCCGCCGGAGGGCCTGTCGGAGCGGGAGAGCGCGGTCTGTCGCCTGCTGCAGGACGGGCCCATGGAGCGCGAGGCGCTGTGCGCCGCCTTGGGCGAGACCGGGCCGCAGGTGCTGAGCGCCCTGAAAAAGCGGGGCGTGCTGCAAATGGAGCCGGTCAGCAGCCGTCGGGTGCAGGATCGGGTGGTGCAGCTGGTCGCGCTGGCCATAGAGCCGGAGGAGGCCATGACCAGGATGGAGAGGAAGAAAAAGTCTGCGCCCCGTCAATATGACGCCGTGGCTTATCTGGCCAAATACGGCGAGAGCACCGTGCAGGATCTGCGCTATTATACCGGTGTCACCCGCCGATCAGTGACACGGCTGGAACAGCAGGGCCTTCTGCGGTTGAGCAGCCGGGAGGAGTACCGCATTTCCCGCCGGGATTACGCCGCGGCGGCGGAGGAGATCCGTCTCAACGACGAGCAGCAGCAGGCCTATCAGGAGATCCTGGCCCAGACCCGCAGCGGTCAGCCTGGCGTGACGCTTTTGCAGGGTGTGACCGGCAGCGGCAAGACCCTAGTCTATATCCGCCTGGCCCAGACCCTTCTGCAGGAGGGTCAATCCGTGATGATCCTGGTGCCGGAGATCGCCCTGACGCCCCAGATGATGGCCCGCTTTTCGGCCTACTTCGGGGACGAGGTGGCGCTGCTGCACAGCGGCCTGCGAAACACGGAGCGCTACGACCAGTGGAAGCGCATCCGCAGGGGAGAGGCCCACATCGTCCTGGGTACTCGCTCGGCGGTGTTTGCCCCGCTGGAGCGGCTGGGACTTATCATTTTGGACGAGGAGCAGGAGAGCTCCTATGAATCAGAAAATCCGCCCTGCTACCATGCGCGGGACATTGCCAAATACCGTTGTCTGCGTGAGAATGCCCGGCTGCTGCTGGGCTCCGCTACGCCCACGGTGGAGAGTGCCTACTGCGCCCGGCGGGGGGATTATCAGCTGTCGCTGCTGCGCCGCCGCTTCAACGCGCACCAGATGCCACGGGTGCTGCTGGCCGATATGCGCCAGGAGCTGCGGGAGGGCAACGGCGGCGTCATCAGCCGTGTGCTGGCCCAGGAGCTGGAGCGCAACATACAAGCGGGGGAACAGAGCATATTGTTTCTCAACCGCCGGGGCAGCAGCCGCCAGTTGTTGTGTCCCCAGTGTGGCTATGTGCCCCAGTGCCCCCGCTGTAGCGTGTATCTGACCTACCACTCCGCCAATGACCGCCTGATGTGCCACTACTGCGGCTACTCCGAAAAGAGCAGCGCGGCCTGCCCCGAATGTGGCGGGGCGCTGAAGCACATCGGCGTGGGCACCCAGCGGGCGGAAGAGGAGCTGCGGGGGCTGTTTCCGGATGTGGAGCTGCTGCGCATGGACGCAGACACCGTCAGCCAGGGCCATGAGAAGATATTAAAGGAATTTCAGCAGCGCCGGGTGCCTATTCTGCTGGGAACGCAGATGGTGGCCAAGGGCCTGGACTTTGCCAATGTGACCCTGGTGGGTGTGCTGGCGGCAGATCTGTCCCTGTATGTGGATCACTACCGTGCCTCCGAGCGCACCTTCAGCCTGCTGACCCAGGTGGTGGGCCGGGCTGGACGCGGTGAAAAGCCGGGCCGCGCCGTGATACAGACCTATACACCCCGGAACGAGGTGATCCAGGCCGCCGCCGACCAGGACTATGAGCGCTTTTATCAGGCGGAGATCCGTCTGCGGCAGCTGCGGGGGGATCCGCCCTTTGCCGACCAGTTTTTTGTCACGGTCACCGGGCCCGAGGAGGAGCCGGTGCGCCGCGCCGCCGCCCAGCTGCGCCGCAGTTTGCTGGCCGCCTCCGCCGCGCCGCCCTACCGGGAGCTGCAGCTGGATATCCTTGGCCCGGCTCCTGCGCCGGTGCTGAAGGTCAATAACCGCTACCGCTACCGGGTAACGGTGGTGGGTCGCAACGACAAGATCCTGCGGGGCCTGTTGGCCGCCCACATGAAGGACTTTGTCCGGCGGCCGGAGTACAGGCACATGAACATTTACGCTGATTGCAATTTGATGGATTAAGAGGTATACAAGCATGGCATTGAGAAAGATCGCATCGCAGGGGGAGCCCTGCCTGAGCAAGGTGTGCCGTCCGGTGACGGAGTTTAACAGCCGTCTCCACACCCTGCTGGATGACATGGTGGATACGCTGCTGGATTCCGGCGGCGTGGGCCTGGCCGCGCCCCAGGTGGGCATCCTGCGCCGGGTGTGCGTGGTGATGAACGAGGATGACGAGATCATCGAGCTGGTGAATCCCGAGATCATAGCCACGGAGGGCGAGCAGACGGGCCTGGAGGGCTGTCTCAGCGTTCCCGGGAAATACGGCATCGTGACCCGCCCCTATACGGTGCGCGTGCGGGCCCAGGATCGGGACGGCGTTTTTTTCGAGGTGGAGGATGAGGAGCTGACCGCCCGCTGCTTCTGCCACGAGATCGAGCATCTGGATGGGCACCTGTTCGTAGAGCATACGGATCATCTGCTGACGGAGGAGGAGCTGGAGGCCTACGTCCGGCAGCAGGAGGAAGAAGGAGACGACGAGGAGTGAGAATCCTGTTTATGGGCACGCCGGAGTTCGCGGTGGCGTCCCTGAAACGTCTGGTGGAGGACGGACACGAGGTTTGTGGTGTGTTCACCCAGCCGGATCGCCCCAAGAACCGGGGCCATAAGCTGACCTTCTCGCCGGTGAAGGAATACGCCCTGAGCCAGGGACTGGAGGTATACCAGCCCACTAAAATGCGGGACGGCACGGCGCTGGAGCTGGTGCAGCGGCTGGCGCCAGAGCTGATCGTGGTGGCGGCTTATGGCCGCATCCTGCCGGAGGACATTCTGAACACGCCGAAATACGGCTCCATCAATGTCCACTCCTCTTTGCTGCCCAAATATCGGGGGGCTGCCCCCATCAATTGGGCCATCCTCAACGGCGAGGCGGAGACCGGCGTTACCATCATGTATATGGCCCGTGAGCTGGACGCTGGAGATATTCTCCACGTCCTCAAAACCGATATCGACCCCCAGGAGGATGCCGCCACCCTGACGGAGCGGCTGGCCCGGCTGGGGGCCCAGGCATTGGCGGAGACCATCGACCAACTGCAAAGCGGTACGGCCTGCCGCATGCCCCAGGATCACAGCGCCTACACCTATGCGCCCATGCTGACCAAGGACATGGGGCAGGTGGACTGGAGCTGTCCCGCGCAGCAGATCCACGACCAGGTACGGGGGCTGATTCCCTGGCCCTGCGCCACGGTGCAGCTGGGCGGCGTGGCATTGAAGCTGTTCCGTACGGAGGTGGGCGGTCAGACACACAAGAGCGCCGGAAGCGTCGTGTCCGCCGGCAAGCAGGGCATCGAGATGGCCTGCGGCGACGGACGGCTGCTGCGTATCCTGGAGCTACAGCCCCAGGGCGGGCGGCGCATGGCAGCGGCGGACTATCTGCGGGGCCACCCCCTGCAGGTGGACGCATGAGCCGGGAACAGAAGCCCGGCGCCCGGGACGTGGCGCTGGAGGTGCTGCTGCAGGTGGAGAAGGCCAACGCCTGGTCTGACGAGGCTTTGCGCCATACCATCGCCCGGGCCGGGCTGGACAGCCGCGACGCGGCCCTGGCCACGCGCCTGTGCTACGGCGTGATGCAGAACCGTCTGCTGCTGGACTACTATATCGGCTGCTGGTGCGCCCAGAAGCCCCAGCGGCTGGAGCCACTGATCCGCTGTATCCTCCGCATCGGTGGCTATCAGATCCTGTTCATGGACAAGGTACCTCACCGGGCTGCCGTCAGCGAGGCGGTGGAGATGACCCGCCGCCATGGGCGGCCCAAGGCCGCCGGTATGGTCAACGCCGTGTTGCGGCGCTTTGTGGATAACTGGCTGGATATGCCGGCGCTGCCCCAGGGCTCCACAGCGGACTGGCTCTCCCTGCAATACAGCCACCCCAAGTGGCTGGTGCTGCGCCTGCTGGATCTCATTGGCCCCGACGAGACACAGACGTTTCTGCGCCTGGATAACGAGATCGTTCCCACCTGCGTGCAGGTGAATCCCCTGAAGACCACGGCGGAGGCGCTGGAGAAAGAGCTGCGGGCCGCCGGGATCACGGTGCAGCCCCACCCCTGGCTGGAGGGCTGCCTGGAGGTCAGCGGTACCGGCGATCTGACGGGTCTGCCCGCCTTCCGGGAGGGCCGCTTCATGGTGCAGGACGCGGCGGCGAAGCTGGCAGCCCTGGCGGCGGAGGTTCGGCCCGGTGACCGGGTGCTGGATGTCTGCGCCGCGCCGGGGGGCAAGTCCTTTGCCATGGCCATGGCCATGGAAGATCGCGGCCAGATGCTGGCCTGCGATGTGCACCCCTTCAAGCGTAAGCGCATCGAGGAGGGTGCGGCACGGTTGGGCCTGACCTGCATCCGCACGGCGACAGCCGACGCTCGACAGCCGTACGCCGACTGGGCGGGGCAGGCGGACGTCGTGATGGCCGACGTGCCCTGTTCGGGGCTTGGCATCATCCGCAAGAAGCCGGATATCCGCTATAAGGATCCCCGGGAGCTGGCGCAGCTGCCCCTGGTGCAGCGGGCCATTCTGGAAAGCGCCGCCGCCTGTGTGCGCCCTGGCGGGCGGCTGCTGTACTCCACCTGTACGGTACTGCCGGAGGAAAACGAGGATGTCACCGGCGACTTTTTGGCAAAGCACCCGGAGTTTGAGCTGGAGCCCGCCGCTTTCCCGCTGCCTGTGGGTCCCTGCGGCGGTCAGATGACTCTCTGGCCCCAGCGCCACGGCACCGACGGCTTTTATATCTGCCGGATGCGCAGAAAGGACTGAGCAAATGACCGACATGAGAGGTATGACCCGGGAGGAACTCACCCAGGCCCTGCGGGATATGGGCGAGCCCGCCTTTCGGGGCGGCCAGGTGTTCCGCTGGCTGCAGCAAGGGGTTCGCTCCTTCGACGAGATGAGCAACCTGTCCAAGGCCCTGCGGCAAAAACTGGCGGAGTACTATACTATCTCCGTGCCCACCGTGGCCCGGAAGCAGGAATCGCGGCTGGACGGCACCATCAAATATCTGTGGCGTCTGCCGGACGGCAACTGCATCGAGACGGTGCTGATGCGGTATCACCACGGCAACACCGTCTGCATCTCATCCCAGGTGGGCTGCCGCATGGGCTGCGCCTTCTGCGCCAGCACCATCGCCGGAAAGGTGCGGGATCTGACGGCGGGGGAGATGCTGGATCAGGTGCTGTTCACCCAGCTGGATTCCGGCCGGGAGATCTCCAATATCGTGCTGATGGGTATTGGAGAGCCCCTGGACAACCGGGAGAATGTGCTGCGCTTCTTGCAGCTGGTGAACCATCCGGAGGGTCTGAACATCGGTATGCGGCATATCAGCCTCTCCACCTGCGGCGTGGTGCCCGGCATCGATGCCCTGGCGGAGGAGGATCTGCAGCTGACGCTGTCGGTGTCCCTCCACGCGCCGGACAGCGAGACCCGATCGAAGATCATGCCCGTGAATCGGGCCTGGGACGTGGAGGAGCTGTTTGCCGCCTGCCACCGCTACTTCCGGCGGACGGGACGGCGCATATCCTTTGAATACGCTATGATCGATGGAGTCAATGACCATGACTGGCAGGCGGATCTGATCGCAAAGCGCATTGCGGGTATGCCTGGCCATGTAAATCTCATTCCCCTCAACGACGTGGTGGAAAGCCCCTTTAAGCCCAGCCGCCGTGTTGCGGCCTTTCAAAAGCGGCTGGAATCCCATGGCATCACCGCCACCGTGCGGCGCAGCCTGGGCGGGGATATCGATGCCTCCTGCGGCCAACTGCGGCGCAGAGCTATGGAGGAAGGAAAGGAGGAGGTCACATGAAGCATTGGGAGATCACCGACGCCGGTGTAGTGCGCCGGGACAATCAGGATGCCTTCGGCTTCACGGAATTGCCGGATGGCTATGAGCTGGCCGTGGTATGCGATGGTATGGGCGGCGTGGCAGGCGGCAGCATTGCCAGCCGCCTGGCGGTGGAGAGCTATTCCGCCGCACTGGCCGGGCAACTCACGGCGGGCCTGAGTCAGGAGCGTCTGCGGCAGGTCGTGCAGCAGGCGGTTACAGCCGCCAACGATGCCATCCGCCGCCGGGCTCAGGAGGAGCCAGAGCTGAACCACATGGGCACTACGCTGGTGTCGGCCCTGATACGGGGCGGCCATGTGCTCATCAGCAATGTGGGCGACAGCCGGGCGTACATAGCCGGGGAGGAGGGCCTGCGGCAGATCAGCCGCGATCACTCCCTGGTGGAGGATATGGTGGAAAAGGGCGACCTGACCCCCGGCCAGGCCCGCCGCCATCCGCGACGCAACCTCATCACCCGTGCCCTGGGCACGGATCCGTCGGTGGAGGCGGATCTGTTTCCCCTGACCTGGCGGCCGGGCGAGTTTCTGCTGCTGTGCTCTGATGGGCTGGTGAACACTGTGACGGATCAGGAGCTGCTCTTCGAGATCCTGCACAACGGCCAGCCGGAGGACTGTCTGCAGCGTATGATGACCATTTCCAAGGAGCGGGGCGCACCGGACAACGTGACGGCCATCCTGCTGCTGAACGATTGAAGGAGGAATTGACGATATGGATCCTTATATTGGGAAAATGCTGGACGATCGTTATGAAATACTGGAGCTGATCGGCCGCGGCGGCATGGCCAACGTGTACAAGGCTAAATGTCACCGGCTGGACCGCTTGGTGGCGGTGAAGATCCTGCACAGCGACCTGGCCCAGAATGCCGATTTTCGCCGCCGCTTCATGGATGAATCCCGTGCCGTGGCCCAGCTGTCCCACCCCAACATCGTCTCGGTGTACGATGTGTCCTGTCGGGACGATCTGGACTACATCGTGATGGAGCTCATCGACGGCGTAACGCTGAAGCAGTATATGGAGCGCCGGGGTCAGATGGACTGGCGGGAGGCGCTGCACTTCATCAGCCAAATCATGCGCGGCCTGAGCCACGCCCATGCCAAGGGCGTTATCCACCGGGATATCAAGCCTCAGAACATCATGATCCTGCGGGATGGCAGTGTGCGGGTGGCCGATTTCGGCATCGCCTGCCTGGCGGATCAGGGCCAGACCCTGACCCAGGAGACCCTGGGCTCCGTCCACTACATCTCCCCCGAGCAGGCCCGGGGCGACCGGGTGGATGCTCGTTCGGACATCTATTCCGCCGGCGTGGTGCTCTATGAGATGCTCACCGGCAGCCTGCCCTTCCAGGGGGACTCCGCCGTCTCCGTGGCCATCCAGCACCTGAGCTCCGTGCCCAAAATGCCCCGGGAGCTGAATCCCGACGTGCCGGAGGCCCTGGAGCTGATCTGCATGAAGGCCATGTGCGGCGATGCGACCAAGCGCTATCAGTCCGCCATGGATATGCTGGAGGATCTGGAAAAGTTCCGCAAAGATCCCGCTGTAGATCTGGACTATATTCGGGCGGATCTGAAGACCGCCGTCTGCCAGGATCCTACCCAGCCCATTTCCACCGCCCAGGTGGTGGCGGCGGGCCGGGCCAACCGTGCCGCAGCCAAGACCGAGGAGGAGAAAAAGCACGACCGAAAAGTGGTCGGCTTCGTCATCGGCGGCTTCGCCGTGGCGCTGGCGCTGGTCTTCCTGGTGTTCAAGCTGGTGGTTGGAGGCCTGGAGGGCGGTGCCGGCGGCAGTGAGTCCCATGTGGTGCCGGATTTGCTGGGCCTGACCCTGGAGGAGGCCGAGGAGCTGCCCGAGATCAAGGATATATTCACCATCGAGGTGGTGGGTACCAAGGACAGTGACAAGTATGAGCCAGGCCAGATCATGGAGCAGGATCCCGTCGCCGGACGCAACCGCAAGAATAACCTGGTGATCCACGTTTACCTCTGCGCCCGGGGCGACACTGTGCTGATGCCCTCCGTGGCCGGAAAGGAATACCAGGCCGCCAAGACGGAGCTGAACAACCTTCACCTGGATCTGGATATCCAACGGGAGGATGTATACGACCAGGCGCCGGAGGGCCAGGTGCTCAAGAGCACGCCCGCTCCCGGCGAGGAGCTCCACAAGGGCGATACCGTGGTGCTGACCGTCAGCAAGGGCCCGGAGACGGAGCCTGTGACGGTGCCCAGCTTCCTGACCATGACCATTGAGGATGCCGCCCTGCAGGCGGAGGCCATGGGCCTGGTGGTGGGCGAGCACCAGTATGAGTTCAGCGACCAGCCGGAGGGTACCGTCATCGGTCAGAGCATTGCCGCCGATACGGAGGTCACCACCGGCGAGACCATCGTCTTCACCGTCAGCAAGGGCCCGGCGACCGAGGAGTGCATCGTCGTGTTCAACCTGCCTGAGCAGTACCGTCTGGATGCCAACGGTAGCCTGGAGGGTACTGTGAAGATCGAGGTGCTCCAGGATGGCCGCGTCATCGAGAGCGCCTACATCAACCGCACGGAGACATCCTTCTCCTATACATTCCGGGGCAGTAAGGGTACCACCTCCACCGTCAAGCTGTATATCGGTGGCGTGGAGGCCGTGGTACAGGAGATCACATTTTGACCAGGGGCCGCATTGAAAAGGCGCTCAGCGGCTTTTACTATGTGAACACCGGCGCGGAGCTGCTGCAGTGCCGCGCCCGGGGCCGCTTCCGCCGGGAAGGTCTGTCCCCTCTGGTGGGCCCGGCGACCGAGGAGTGCATCGTCGTGTTCAACCTGCCTGAGCAGTACCGTCTGGATGCCAACGGTAGCCTGGAGGGTACTGTGAAGATCGAGGTGCTCCAGGATGGCCGCGTCATCGAGAGCGCCTACATCAACCGCACGGAGACATCCTTCTCCTATACATTCCGGGGCAGTAAGGGTACCACCTCCACCGTCAAGCTGTATATCGGTGGCGTGGAGGCCGTGGTACAGGAGATCACATTTTGACCAGGGGCCGCATTGAAAAGGCGCTCAGCGGCTTTTACTATGTGAACACCGGCGCGGAGCTGCTGCAGTGCCGCGCCCGGGGCCGCTTCCGCCGGGAAGGTCTGTCCCCTCTGGTGGGGGACTGGGTCCAGGTGCGGGAGCTGGGCGGCGGCGAGGGCTTTGTGGAGACCATCGAGCCCCGGCGCAACGCCTTTGACCGCCCAGCGGCGGCCAACATTGACCAGCTGGTTATCATCGCCTCCGCAGCCCTGCCGGTGACGGATCCCTATCTCATCGACCGAATCAGCGCCATCGCCGCGCTGAAGGATTGTCAGGTGTTGCTGTGCCTGAATAAATGCGACCTGGATCCGGCCCGCGAGTTGTACGACATCTATGCCGCCTCCGCCATCCACGTGCTGCGCGTCAGCGCCGTCACCGGGGAGGGGCTGGAGGAGTTGCGCCGGGAACTGACTGGCAAGCTAAATGCCTTTACAGGCAACTCCGGCGTTGGAAAGTCCAGCATCCTCAACGCCCTGGAGCCCCATTTTGGTCTGCCGGTGGGAGAGATCAGCAAAGCCCTGGGTCGCGGCCGGCACACCACCCGCCATGTGGAACTGTTCGCCCTAGGCGAGGGCAGCTACGTCATTGACACGCCGGGTTTTGCCTCCTTCGACACGGAGGAACTGGATCTGGCGCTGAAGGAGCACCTGCCAGAGACCTTCCCGGAGTTTGCTCCCTATGCGGATGACTGCCGCTTCGTGGGCTGCAGCCACACCAAGGAGAAGGGCTGCGCCGTGCTGCAGGCTGTGCGGGAGGGGAAGATCCCCCGCAGCCGCCACAACAGCTATCTGCGGCTGTATGACGAGCTGAAGGATCTGCGCGCCTGGGACAAGAAGTAACGCAGCGGCGTATCCTCTCCGCGTGAGGGGATACGCCGCCTTTTTTATAGGAAACGCTTGCTTTTTCGTCTGAAAATGCTATGATAAGGGTATCTGAGATACCAAGTGGAGATCCATGCTATGACTGCTTTGCTGCAACAATATCTATCCCCGGTGCTTCCACTGCTGCTCTGGCTGGGCCGTGCCGCGGTGGCGGGACTGACCGTGTGGCTCCTGCTGCGCTGCGGACGCTCCCTGCTGTCGGGCCGGGAACGGGAGAGCTGGGGCTTCATCAGCCTGGCTAACGGCGCCCGCTATGAGCTGTATCACTGGGAGAATCTGCTGGGCCGTGCCCGCCATGCGGACATCCGGATCAACCTACCCTCTGTGTCCCGGGATCACGCCCTGCTCTGCCGGGACGAGGCGGGTACATGGACGCTGTACCCGCTGAGCCGCAGTAGCGGCGTGCTGCTGAATGGCCAGCGAACGCTGACGCCTGCGCCGCTGCACAGCGGCGATGCCATCGCCGCTGGCGGAGTGGAGCTGTTCTTCTTCCCGGCGGAGGAGGCCCAATATGGGGGCCCGCCGCCCCGTCGTCCCGCCGCGTCGGGCAGCCTGTGGCTGCTGACCTTCATCCAGCTGCTGCTGTGGATTCAGTTTGCACCCTGGTTCACGCCGGAGAACGTGCTGCCCATCTCCATTGGTTTTGCCGGGCTCTGCGGCCTGGGTTGGGGCCTGTATGGCCTGCACCGCTGGCGTGGCCGCAGCCCCTTCGACGTGGAGACGCTGGCGTTGCTGTTGTGCTCCCTGGGCTTCGCCATCACCGCCGCCTGGGAGCCCCATGCTCTGTATAAGCAGCTGATCGCCGTGGCGCTGGGCATGAGCCTGTACGGTCTGCTGTCCTGGCTGCTGCGGCGGCTTCATCTGGCCGTGCGGCTGCGCTGGCCTACCGCCGCCGGAGCGGGGCTCCTGCTGGCCTTTAACCTGGCGGTGGGGGAGCAGATCTTCGGGGCCAAAAACTGGATCGTGCTGGGCCCACTGTCCGTCCAGCCCTCGGAGCTGGTGAAGCTGGCCTTCCTGCTGGCCTGCGCCGCCACGCTGGATCGCCTCTTTGCCCGGCGCAACATGATCTTCACCGTCCTATTTGCCGCCTTTTGCGTGGGCTGCTTGGCGCTGATGAGCGATTTCGGCACCGCCCTGGTGTTTTTCGTGGCCTTTTTGTGCATCGCCTTCCTGCGCACCGGAGACCTGCCCTCCATCGTCATGATGACGGCGGCGGCCGGCTTTGCCGGCGGCCTGGTGCTGCATTTCAAGCCCTATGTGGCCCAACGCTTCACCGTCTGGCTCCACGCCTGGGAGCACACTCAGGATCTGGGCTATCAGCAGAGCCGCACCATGTCCGCTGCCGCCTCCGGCGGCCTGTTTGGCACAGGCCCGGAGGATGCATGGCTGAAGTATATCGGCGCGGCCAATACCGACCTGGTGTTCGGCGTAGTGGCGGAGGAATTCGGCCTGCTGTTGGCGCTGTGCGCCGTGGCGGCGGTACTGCTGCTGATCCTCTTTGCCCTGCGCGCCGCCGGAAATGCCCGCTCCAGCTTTTACGCCATCGCCGCCTGTGCCGCCGCCTCCATGCTGGTGTTCCAGACCAGTCTCAACGTGCTGGGTGCCGTGGATCTGCTGCCGCTGACCGGCGTGACATTCCCCTTCGTGTCCATGGGCGGCTCAAGTATGCTGTCCTGCTGGGGTTTGCTGGCCTTCCTCAAGGCCGCCGACATTCGCCGGGTACAGCCCCCGGAGAAGGAGCTGCCGCCCCAGGAGCCGACGGGGGAAAAGAGGACGAACCCCGGCTTCTTCTCGGATATGCCGGAGATCCCGGTGGAGGACATCTTCGGAAGGGAGGATTGCCCATGAAACAGGTCAAGCTGCGTTCTCTGCTGGTGCTGCTGCTGGCCGCCGCCCTGGCGGCGGGCCTCGTGATCTTTTGCGTGCGCTATGTGGCCTGTGGTGGCCGCTGGGCGGCCTTTGCCGCCAATGACCACGCCTATGAGAATGGCCGCCTGGCCCTGGGCCAGGTGCTGGATCGAAACGGCACGCTGCTGTACGACGCGCCAAGCGGCACCTATGCCCAGGACGGTCTTCTGCGCCGGGCTACCCTCCACGCGGTGGGCGATCCGAGTGGCAACATCGCTACATCCGCCCGCACAGCCCTGGAGAAGTACCTGATCGGCTTCGATCCGCTGACTGGCACCAATGGCGGCGGACACAAGCTCTATCTGAGCATCGATGCGCAGCTGAACGCCGCCGCCCTGGAGGCCCTGAATGGCCGCAAAGGAGCCGTGGCCATCTACAATTACCAAAGCGGCGACATCCTCTGCATGGTCTCCAACCCCAGCTTCGACCCCGCGAACCCGCCGGAGATCCGCGACGGCGACAGCCGCTATGAGGGCGTGTATCTCAACCGGGTGCTGTCAGCCGCGTATACGCCTGGCTCTGTGTTCAAGATCGTCACCACTGCCGCCGCCCTGGAGCAGCTGGAAGGCGTAAAGGAAAAAGCCTTTACCTGCACCGGGCGGTTGGAGATGGCGGGCGGTGCCATCACCTGTACCCGCGCCCACGGGGAGATGGATCTCTATGGTGCCCTGGCCGTGTCCTGCAACTGCGTCTATGCGCAGCTGGCAGCGGAGCTGGGTGGCGAGACCCTGGCCCGGTATGTGCAGAAGGCCGGTCTGACGGAGAGCTTCTCCGTCAGTGGCATCGACACGGCAGCGGGCAGCTTCACCGTGGGGGAGGGGGCCGACCTGGGCTGGTCCGGCGTGGGCCAGTATCAGGATATGGTGAACCCCTGTGCCCTGCTGCGGCTGATGGGAGCCATCGCCAGCAGGGACGCTGTCTCGCCCCGCCTCATTTACCGGGAGACCACCCGGCACGGCATCCCCGTTCCGGTGGCCGGCGGCGGTGCGCTGAGCTCCCCCTTCGACCGGGACACCTGCCGCACTCTCCGGCAAATGCTGCGCAACAACGTGCTCCAGACCTATGGTCAGTCCGCCTTTGACGATCTGGCCGTGTGTGCCAAGTCCGGTACCGCCGAGACGCTGACCGGTGTCGCGCCACACGCCTGGTTTGTGGGCTTTGTGGACGACGAGGAAGTGCCCCTGGCTTTTGTAGTGGTGGTGGAAAACGGTGGTGGCGGCGCAGACGTGGCCGGGCCCATCGCGGCCAGACTGCTGACCCTGGCCGCCGAGTCACTCGGCTGAAAGCAGAAAAAACCCGCAGTCTCATTGAATTGCACCCCATTTGTTAGACAGTATGATATATTGTCTAACAAATGGGGTCACTTCACATCGACTGCGGGGTAAAAATTTGTTTTACTTTACAGTTCCGTCGGCATTGAACAGGGGCAGGGGAGCCAGGAACTTGATGTCCTGCCGCTGTGCGGCGTCACCTTCGGCCAGCACGGCGATGCGGCCCACCACGGTGCCACCGGCCAGCGCCACCAGCTCCTCCATGGCGTGGAGACTACCGCCGGTGGAGATCACATCGTCCATTAGCACGATGCGCTTGCCGCGGATCAGATCGGCGTCATCCCGGCCCAGATACAGCTTCTGGGTGCCGGCGGTGGTGATGGATTGATCCTCCACATGGATGGGATCGGGCATATAGGCCTTGGGCCCCTTGCGGGCGATGAAGTACTTCTTCGCGCCTGACTGACGCGCCATCTCGTGGATCAGAGGGATGCTCTTGGCCTCGGCAGTGAAGAGGTAGTCATAGCTGCCCGGCTCCAGCAGACCCAGCAGCTCCCGGGCGCAGGCTACCGTCAGCTCGGCGTCGCCAAAGCAGATGAACGCGCCGATATACAGATCGTCACTGACCTTACAGATGGGGAGCTCCCGCTGCAGCCCCGCTACGGTCATGGGATAAGTGGACATAACAGATCTCCATTCTGCCGCAGCAGGCAAACAGATGCCGCGGCCGTCTTTTTTTCAGAGAAATACCCCCCTTTTCGTGGAAAAGGGGGGTGCTTTTCCATTTCTATTATAATGATTCCGCGGTAAATGTCAATACAAAAAAGTGCACTTTGCCGAATCCACCCGCAAAAGTGCCCCGAACGGCGCGGCAAGGGGACAAAGACAGGGGAGGGAGGAGGAAATCTGCCAATATGCTTTGCCATTCAAAGTGTTAAAGCTATAAAATTTTACAGATTGCACAAAAAAACAAGCCTTTTTTTTACGTTATACAGAAGCTTTTTCCGGAATATCCCCTTGAGTATTTGGCGGATTGGTGTTATTATCTTGAATAGATGGGACATGAGCGAATGTAATCCATCCATTCCATAGCGGAACATTTTTTGAGGAGGCAGATTATTATGAATGCTTATCTGGCCAGCGTTCTGGAGAACGTAAGGACCAAGCATGGCAACGAGCCCGAGTTCGTGCAGACTGTGGAAGAGGTTCTCTCCTCTCTGGAGCCTGTCATCGAAAAGCATCCTGAGTATGAAAAGGTTGACCTGCTGGGCCGTATGGTCGAGCCTGAGCGTATGTTCACCTTCCGTGTCGTGTGGTGCGACGATAATGGTCAGTGGCACACCAACCGCGGCTGGCGCTGCCAGTTCAACGGTGCGATCGGCCCCTACAAGGGCGGTCTGCGCTTCCAGAAGAACGTCTATGAAGGCATCATCAAGTTCCTCGGCTTCGAGCAGACCTTCAAGAACAGCCTGACCGGTCTGCCCATGGGCGGCGCCAAGGGCGGTTCCGACTTCGATCCCGCCGGCAAGTCCGACGCCGAAGTTATGCGC
>CAZUYE010000012.1:0-38045 GCA_964624925.1 uncultured Oscillospiraceae bacterium
TCCCCGTTGGCAGCAGCGGTCAGGTAGGCGTTAATGAACCCGTCGATGTCGCCGTCCATGACGGCCTGGATGTTGCCCATCTCATAGCCGGTGCGGGTGTCCTTGGCCAGGGTATAGGGCATGAACACATAGGAGCGGATCTGGCTGCCCCACTCGATCTTCATCTGCACGCCCTTCAGGTCGCTGATCTTCTCCGCGTGCTGCTGCATTTTCAGCTCCGCCAGCTTGGCCCGCAGCATCTTCATAGCGTTGTCGCGGTTCTGGAACTGGCTGCGCTCCGTCTGGCAGAACACCACAATGCCCGTGGGCAGGTGGGTCAGGCGCACGGCGGAGGAGGTCTTGTTGATGTGCTGGCCACCAGCGCCGCTGGAGCGGCAGGCCTGCATCTCGATCTCCTCGGGCCGGATCTCGATCTCGCTGTCGTCGTCCAGCTCCGGCATGACCTCCACGGCGGCAAAGCTGGTCTGTCGCCGGGCGTTGGCGTCGAAGGGGGAAACCCGCACCAGCCGGTGCACGCCGTTCTCGCTCTTGAGATAGCCATAGGCGTTGTCACCCTCGATGAGGATGGTAGCGGACTTGATGCCCGCCTCGTCACCGGCCTCATAGTCCATCAGCTGATAGGTGTAGCCGTGGCGCTCAGCCCAGCGGGTGTACATCCGGTAGAGCATCTCCGTCCAGTCCTGGGCCTCGGTACCGCCGGCGCCGGCATGGAAGGTCAGGATGGCGTTGTTGGCGTCGTATTCGCCGGACAGCAGGGCGGCCAGGCGGCGCTCGCTGATCTCCTTCTCCAGGGTGTCATAGCCCCCGGTGACCTCCGGCAGCAGAGAGGCGTCGTCCTCCTCCTGGGCCATTTCGCACAGGGTCAGCGTGTCCTCCCAGTCGGAGACCAGCCGGTCATATTTTTTGATGCGGTGCTCCAGGCGCTTGATCTGCTGGGACACCTTCTGGCTGTGCTCAATGTTGTTCCAGAAGCCGTCCTGCTCCGTCTCCGTCTGCAGGGCCGCCAGCTCCTCCCGATCCTTGGGGATGCCCAGGGCCTTTTCCAGATCCTTCAGCGTGCCCTCCAGGGCCAGAAGCTTTTGCTTGTACTCGTCGTATTCAATGACTGCCATATAGCGTCTTCTCCTTCTTCATATAATTCCTTAGCCTTTCCATTATAGCCAAATCCCCCCCGTCTGTAAAGGGAAAAGTTGCGGTTCAGCGTCCTTTTTCCGCCTCTGCCTGTTGGGCGATGCGCAGCAGCCAGCGCACGGCCTCCAGCGGGTAGTCGCCGCCGGCGGTCTCCCCGGTGAGCATCAGGGACGAGGCTCCGTCCAGCACCGCGTTGTACACATCCAGCAGCTCGGCCCGGCTGGGCAGTGGCCGGTGGGTCATGCTGTCCAGCAGCTGCGTCACCACCAGGAAGGGCTTGCCCGCCGCCCGGCACCTGGCGGCCAGATCCTTCTGCGCGCCGGGCAAGCGCAGGAGACCCAAGCTGCTGCCCAGGTCGCCCCGGGCGATGGTGACTACGTCGCAGCCGTCCATCCAGCCCTCCAGGCCCTGCCATCCCTGTTCCTCCTCCACCTTGGCAAAGAGGGTGAGCCGTCCCAGCCCCAGCTCCGCCAGGGCGGCGCGTACCTCATCCAGCTCCCGGCGGCTGCGGACAAAGGGCTGCATCACCGCGGTGACACCTTGCTGCGCAGCATGGCGCAGATCCTCCCGATCCTGAGCGCAGAGGGCGGGACGGGGCAGCTCCACTCCGGGCAGGGTGATGCTCTTGCGGCTGCCCAGAACGCCGCCTCGCTCCACCCGGCAGCGGATGCCGCCGGGGCAGCGCTCCGCCGCCCTCAGCTCCAGAGCTCCGTCGTCCAGCAGGATACGCTGCCCCTGCCCGATGGCGGATAGGATGTCCGCCTCCAGGGGGATGTCCCGGCCCAGGGTCACATATGCCCCCTCTGCCAGAGACATGGGCCGGGCCAGGGGGCCGCAGCGCAGCTCCGGGCCCCGGAGGTCGACGATAAGCTCCGCCTCCCGACCCGCGGCCCGGGAGGCCGCCTGTACCGCGTCGGTCAGCGCCCTCTGCGCGGCAAGGCTCCCGTGGGACAGGTTCAGGCGAAAGCCCGTCAGCCCCTCCTCCAGCATGACCCGCAGCAGCTCCACCTGATTGCAGGCGGGGCCCAGGGTCGCATAGGTCTTCATGTGTTCTCCTCCTTGTGGAAATGCTCATATACCGCCAGGGCGGCGCTGCGAGGCAGCACGGCCTCCAGCTGCGTCAGCTCCGCCCGGCGAATGGCCGCCACGCTGCGGAACTGCTTCAGCAGCGCCTTCTTCCGGGCCTCCCCGATGCCGGGGATGTCGTCCAGCTGGGAGTGCATGGCCCGTTTGCTGTGCTTTTCGTGGTGATAGGTGATGGCGAAGCGGTGCACCTCCTCCTGCAGCTGCCCCAGCAGGGCAAACAGCGGCGGGCTGTGCTGGATGCCCAGCTCCTGCCCCAGGGACGTTACCAGGGCGCGGGTGCGGTGCTTATCGTCCTTTACCATGCCCAGCACCGGCACGCTGAGTCCCAGCCGCCGAAGTACCTGCCAGGCAGCCCGGGCCTGAAGCTCGCCGCCGTCCATCAAAAACAGATCGGGCAGGGGGGCAAAGTGCTCGTCCCCGTCCAGATAGCGCCGCAGCCGCCGCTCCAGCACCTCCTCCATGGCCCGCAGGTCGTCGGCGTGCTCCAGGGTCTTCACCTGGAAGCGGCGATAATCCCGCTTCAGGGGCTTGCCGTCTACAAACACCACCATGGAGGCCACCATGTCCTCCCCGCCGGTGTGGGAGATGTCGAAGGATTCCAGGCGGCGGGGCGTCTGCTGCAGTCCGGCCAGGCGGCCCAGCTCCTCCAGGGTCTTGTTCGCCCGCTCCGCGTCGGAGGTGATGCGCTCCACCTCCTCCCGGGCGTTGCGGCGGGCCAGGCGCAGCAGTTCCACCCGCTCGCCCCGCTGGGGCACCCGCAGGGTGACCCGATGGCCGCAGCGCCCCGTCAGCAGGGCGGCGAAGGTCTCCAGCTCCGCCGTCACCTGGGGCACCACCAGCTCGTGGGGCAACGCCTGACGCTCCAGATAGTACTGGCTCAGCACGGCGGCCAGAATGTCCGTCTCATCCTGGTCGGCGGCGGCGGGGAACACCTGTACCTCCCGGCCCAGGAGATTGCCGTCCTCGATGTGCAGCACGGCGCAGCCGCAGCGCACCTGGCCGGGGTACACGCCCCACACGTCCGTATCGGCGCAGACTCCGGCGATGACCTGCTGGGTCTTGCCCAGCACGGAGATGGCCCGGATGCGATCCCGGAGGGCGGCGGCCTTTTCAAAGGCCAGCTCCTCCGCCGCCTGCTCCATCTCCTGCTGCAGCTCCGCCGTCAGCTGGCGGTAGTGTCCGCTGAAGATCCGGGCGGCCTGGCGGATCCGGGCTTGATATTCCGCCTGGCCCGGCCCGTCGGACTGGCAGAAGCCGTCGCAGCGACCAATGTGCCGGTTCAGGCAGGGCCGCTCCTTGTCCAGATCCCGCGGAAGCTGCCGGGCGCAGGTGGGCAGATGCAGGGCGGCGCACACCGCCTCAATGGCCAACCGCGTCTCCCTTCGGCCCCCAAAGGGGCCAAAATACCTGGCCCCGTCGTCCTCGGCCTTGCTCGCCAGGGTGAAGCGGGGGTAGGCCGCCCCGACATCCAGCCGCACGAAGGGATAGCCCTTGTCGTCCTTCAGGAGGATGTTGTAGCGGGGCATATGGCGCTTGATGAGGGAGTTCTCCAAAATCAGCGCCTCGAATTCGGAGGATACAAAGATGGTGTCGAAGCGGTCCACCTGGGACACCATGGCTTTCGTTTTTTCGTTGTGACCGGCGTTTTCCTGAAAGTATTGGCTGACGCGGTTTTTCAGCTTCTTCGCCTTGCCCACATAGATGACCTTGCCCGTCTTGTCCATCATCAGATAGACCCCCGGGGCCAGGGGCAGGTCATTGGCCTTTTGGCGCAGCTCGTCCTTGGTCATGGCGGCGCTCCTTTCGCGTTTTTTATCAGTATAGCACGGTTTGGGCCGCAGGAAAAGGGGCAAAACAAAGCGCGGGCCGTTTGAGCCCGCACACCCCTTTTGACAAGAAAGAACCGGCGGCCCCGATCTCTCGGGGCCACCGGTTCCGCTGAGGAAGAAAAATGAAAAGAGAGGGTACCACAAAATCAGTTGCCGCGGCCAAAGAAGTAGTCATAGATGTCCTGATAGGAATCCTGCCGGCCCTGGCTGTCGTCCTCGCCGGTGGTCTGGGGCTGCGCGTCGAAGGTCAGCTCCGTGGTGGTCTCCTGGCCGCCGCGCCAGATGGTCAGGGTGACGGTGTCGCCGGCCTTGAAGCTCTTTTTGGCGGCGGAGAGGTCGCTCATGGAGGTGATGGGGGTGTCGTTGAGCTTGATGATCACATCGCCCAGCCGCAGCCCGGCCTTCTCGCCGGCGCCGCCCTGCTCCACGGAATAGACGAACACGCCCTGGGTCATGCTGATGTTATACTGGGCGGCCATCTGCTCGGTCATGCTGCCGGCCTTGATGGCCATATAGGCCTTGTCCGTCACCTGGCCGTTTTCCATGATGTCGGTGATGACGGTCTGCACGTCGCTGATGGGGATGGCGAAGCCGATGCCCTCCACGGTGGTGTCGGAATAGCTGGAGTATTTGGCGGAGACGATGCCCACCACCTCACCATACAGGTTCATCAGGGGGCCGCCGGAGTTGCCGGGGTTGATGGAGGCGTCCACCTGCAGCATATTGAAGGGGGTACCGTCCACGTTGATGGCCCGGTCGCAGCAGGACACGATGCCCTGGCTCATGGAGAAGGTCAGCTCGCCCAGGGGGTTGCCGATGGCCAGCACGCTGTCGCCCACGTTGACGTCGACGCTCTTGCCCAGCACCACCGGCTGCAGGCCCGTGGCCTCCACCTTCAGCACCGCCACGTCGTAGTCGCTGTCGCCGCCCACCACGGCGGCGGGGTAGCTGTTGCCGTTATACAGGGTCACGGTGACGCTGCTGGCCCCGGAGACAACGTGCTGGTTGGTGACGATATAGCCGTCCTGGGTGATGATGAAGCCGCTGCCGGAGGAGGCGGACTGCACCCGTTGGCCGAAGATGTTGGTGGACACGGCGGAGCAGTTGATGGACACCACGCTGTTCACCGTGGCGGCATAGACCTCTGCCGGGCTCATGAGCTTCTGTCCGTCCACCTGGTTCACGGTGACGGCGGTGGTGGGGCGGCCGCTCTGCTGAAGGGTGGTCTTGCCGCCGCTCCTGGCCAGTCTGGCCCCGCCGAAGCCGCACAGGCCGCCGATCAGGGCGCAGCACAGAAGCAGGGCCGTGACGCGCACGCCGCCGCGCTTCCGGAAGGACCTCTTCTCCGGCCGCTGGGCCGGTACGTCGCTGCAGACCGTGTCGGTGTAGGTGCGGCTCTCCGACGCGGCGCCCGGCTGCCAGGCCGTCTGACGGGGATCCGGAATGTCCGGCTCGGGTGCGTGGTCTCTGGGGTAGCTGTAGTGGTACAGGCTGCTCTCGTCATTGAAGCGCTCCTGCTCGTTGAAGTTTTCATCCATAACAAAGAACCTCCTTGTGAGATATTTAGACTGTCAAAAAAGACAAAGTCCTTTTTTGACGTACGCCCAACGGAAGTCCCCTTGGGGGACACGCCGCCGAAAAAAACGATTGCAGCGCATTTGCGGCCTGTGGGCCGCAAACTCTGCGAGGCTTTTGGCAAGCTGAGATATTGTACCCGGCGGCGGAATGTGTTATGATAAAAGATATCATTCGCCGCCGTGTTTGTTTTCCCTTGATGCTTCTTAGTATACGCGGAAAGCTTAAGCCAATCTTTAAGAATCGGCGGGATTTCATGAACAATTTGTTAAAGGAGGTGAGGGCCCGTGCTGAAGCTGGAGGGCCTGAAGCTGCCCCTGGGCGCGTCGGAGGAACAATTGCGGGCGCAGGCCGCCCGGCTGCTGCGGCTGCCGGAGAGCGAGCTGCGCTCCCTGACGCTGCTGCGCCGGGCCATCGACGCCCGGGAGGAGGTGCACTGGGTCTGCACCGTGGCGGTGGAGCTGCGACAGGAGAAGGCCGTGCTGCGCCGCTGCCGGGATAAGCGGGTATCCCCCTATGTTCCGGATGCGTACCGGCTGCCGGAGGTGCTGGCGGCCCCGGACGTGCCGCCGGTGGTGGTGGGCATGGGCCCGGCGGGCCTGTTTGCGGCGCTGCTGCTGGCCAAATGCGGCCTGCTGCCCATCGTGCTGGAGCGGGGACAGGACGCCGTCACACGTCAGGGGGATGTGGCCCGCTTCTGGCGCGGCGGCGCGCTGGATCCGGAGTCCAACGTACAGTTCGGTGAGGGTGGTGCCGGGGCCTTTTCCGATGGAAAGCTCAACACCGGCACCCGGGATCCCCGGCACCGCTGGATATTGGAGCAGCTGGTGCACTGCGGCGCACCGGAGAGCATCCTGGTGGACGCCAAGCCCCATGTGGGCACGGACTATCTGCACATCGTCCTGGTCAATCTGCGCCGGGAGCTGTTGGCCCTGGGGGCGGACATCCGCTTCGGCCACCGGCTCACGGGGCTGCAGACCGGCGGCGATACCCTGCGGGGCATCACCGTCACCGGCCCCGGCGGGGCCTATGCGCTGCCCTGCCGCCGTCTGCTGTTGGCCCCGGGCCACAGCGCCCGGGATACCTTCGCCATGCTGTACGGGGCCGGGGTACACATGGAGCAGAAGCCCTTCGCCGTGGGCGTGCGCATCGAGCAGCGCCAGGCGGACATGGACGCGGCCCAGTACCGGCGCTTTGTCGGACATCCCGGCCTGCCCGCCGCCAGCTATAAGCTGGCCTGCCACACGGACAATGGCCGCAGCGCCTTTTCCTTCTGCGTCTGCCCCGGCGGACAGGTGGTGGCCGCCGCCTCGGAGCCGGGCCGGGTGGTCACCAACGGTATGAGCGAATACGCCCGGGATCGGGAGAACATCAATGGTGCCCTGCTTGTGAATGTGACCCCGGCGGACTTTGGGAGCGACCATCCCCTGGCCGGTATCACTTTCCAGCGGCGGCTGGAGGAGGCGGCCTTCTGTCTGGGAGGCGGGGACTTTCGGGCCCCCTGTCAGCGGGTGGAGGACTTCCTGCTGCGCCGTCCCTCCGCCGGGCCGGGCCGGGTGCGGCCCAGCTATCGTCCGGGTGTCGTCTGGACGGAGCTCCACGGCTGTCTGCCGGACTTCGTATCCGACACGCTGGAGCAGGCGTTGCCCCTGCTGGAGAAGAAAATCACGGGCTACGCCCAGGCGGACGCCCTGTTGACGGCGGTGGAGACCCGCTCCTCCTCGCCGCTGCGTATCCTGCGCGACGAGAGCGGACAGGCCAGTCTCCGGGGGCTGTACCCCTGCGGCGAGGGCGCGGGCTATGCCGGCGGCATCCTCTCCGCAGCAGCCGACGGGATGCGCTGCGCCGAAAAAATATGGGAGGAGTATAGCAGATGAGAAAAATTGCAGTGATGGAGGATTTCCTGACCCAGCAGCACCGGGAGACGGTGCGCGCTGCCGCTGAGCGCAACGGCTTTGCCGTGGACTTTTATGGCCGGGGCCAGGCCCCGGAGGAGCAGCTGGCGGAGTACGAGGTGATCTATGGCTGGTGCCCGCCCCAGGAGCTGAAGCGGGCTGCGTCCCTGAAGTGGTACTGCTGCGGCTTTGCCGGGGTGGATCAGATCTCCGACGACGCCCTGTACCCCAACCCGGAGGTGCTGCTGTCCAACTCCTCCGGGGCCTATGGCCTGACCATCAGCGAGCACATCCTCATGGTCACGCTGATGCTGCTGCGGCAAATGCCCGCCTTCCAGGACATCGTCCGGCGGCGGGAGTGGGTATCGGAGCTGCCCATGCGCTCCATCTATGGCAGCAGCATCACCGTCCTGGGCACCGGCGATATCGGCACCGCCTTTGCCCGCCGGGCCAAGGCCCTGGGAGCCGCCTGCATCCGGGGTGTCAGCCGCAGTGGTCGCCGGGTGGACAAGGCCTATGACGAGATGTACACCCAGGCGCAGCTGGACGAGGTGCTGCCCCGGACGGAGATCCTGGTGATGGCCCTGCCCTCTACCCCGGACACCGTGGGCATCCTCAGCGCCCGGCGCATCGCGCTGCTGCCCCGGGAGGCCATCGTGGTCAACGTGGGCCGGGGCAGTGCCGTGGATCAGGAGGCCCTGATGGAGGCGCTGAACAGCGGACGCCTGGCCGCCGCGGCCCTGGACGTGGTGACCCCGGAGCCCCTGCCACCGGAGCACCCCCTGTGGAGCACCCGGAACCTGCTGCTGACGCCCCACATCTCCGGCAATATGTCCCTGGGCTATACCTGCGACCGGAACATCGAGATGTTCTGCCGCGACCTGGACAACTACGCCGCCGGGCGGCCCCTGGAGCAGCTGGTGGATCGTCGCCGGGGCTATTGAGCGGCAAAATTCGGCAAAAACCATTTACAAACCGTATAATCCGTGTTATAATTTACCCCCTGTATAAAATAAAGAGATGGGTGAGAGAGAATGGCAAGCGATTTTTCCCGCACACTGAGCCTGCTGCGGCAGGAGAAGGGCGTGTCACAGCGAAAGGCCGCGGCGGAGCTGGGCATCAGTCAGGCGCTGCTGAGCCACTATGAAAACGGCATCCGGGAGCCGGGCCTGGCCTTCGTGACCCGGGCCTGCGACTATTTCCATGTATCGGCGGACTTTCTGCTGGGCCGCACCCTGAGCCGGGACGGCTCCATCATCGAGGCGGAGGATGTGTACGATTCCTCCGGCGAAAAGGGCAGCCTGAAGGGCAGCATCATGGCCACGCTGCAGAAGAAGCTGGTGGTCAACACCGTCAGCGTGCTGTTTGACCTGCTGGGCAAGTGCGGCAGCCGCCCGGCCCTGACCGCCGCCGGGGACTATCTCAGCGCCGCCCTGTACCAGCTGCTGCGCCAGCTGTATCGCCGCAGCGGCGGCAACGAGGATTTCTTCTCCGTCAGCCCGTCGGCCTTTGACGCGGGTCTGTGCGCGGCGGATATGAGCCTGTGCCAGGTGCGCTACCGCCAGGCTCTGGACGAGGCGGAGCAGCTGCCCGCCCTTACGCCGGACAGCCTCACCGCAGCCTATCCCGGCCTGGGCCAGAGCGTGGCCCAGACCATCCACAACACCGAGGAGCGCTGCAAAAGCCTGTGAGGAAGGAGCAAGCTATGCCCGATGAGAGCAAGACCATGGCCACCGTGTTCGATTATCTCCGCTGGCGAGGGGATCTGAGCTTCCGCCAGGATGGGTTTAACGAGGTGGACAATCTGATCCTGTGTATCATCTCCTATATCAATCTGAAAAAGCTTCGGCCCCTGTGGTGCTTTGACCCCCGGGATGCCCTGCCCATGGGGGAGGTGTGCCGTCAGCTGACGGAGGAGGACGAGCAGTTGGGCCTGTCCACCCTGGACTACATCCCCCTGATGCGCCAGGCCGCCGAGACGGAGCGCTTCCGGGATGTAAAGCTGTTCGCCTTTCAGAGCCTCCACGACGAGGCCCGGCAGATGCAGTTTGCCGCCGTGTCCTTCCTACTGCCCGACGGCAGCGTATTTGTCGCCTATCGCGGCACGGACAGGACCCTGGTCGGCTGGCAGGAGGACTTCAACATGAGCTTTCTGGAGTCCGTCCCGGCCCAGGAGCAGGCACTGACCTATGCCCGGGCCGTGGCCAAGGCCTGCCCCCGCCGCCCCCTGCGCATCGGCGGCCACTCCAAGGGCGGCAATCTGGCCGCCTGGGCCGCCATCCACCTGGATGAGAAGCTCCAGCGCAAGCGCCTGCTGGCCGCCTACAACAACGATGGTCCCGGCTTCAGCCGCACTCTGGTAGACGATCCCGCCTATCAGCGGGTGGCTGACAAGCTGTTCACCTTTATCCCCGAGTCCTCCATTGTGGGCGTGCTGCTGGAGCACGCCGAGGAGTACGAGGTCATCGACAGCAGCAACCGCTCCGTCATGCAGCATGAGCCACTGTCCTGGTGCGTGGAGGGTAACCACTTCGTCCACCTGGGCCAGCGCTCCCAGCTGGGCCAGCTGTCCGACGGCGTGCTGCGGGAGTGGATCGGCTCTATGACGCCCCAGGAGCGGGAGGAGTTCTGCGCCGCCTTTTTCAGCATCCTCAGCCTGGGCGGACAGGCCAAGACTCTGGAGGAGCTGCGGGAAGGCGGCCTGGCCGCCGGAGCGGCCCTACTGAAGGAGTTCGCCGGGGCCGACGAGGAGAAAAAGCGTATCATCGGCGAGATCTTCCGCCGCCTGGCGGTGGACATCAAGGACGAGCTGAAAAAAGCGGCAGGGGAGAGCCTCCGTGCCGCCGGGGAGAGTCTCCGGGCCACGGGCCAGGCCATTGCCGACCTGCGAAAACCGGACTGATATATTTAGTAAGAAAACAAGCAACGTGCAGGCGCTTGCGCCTGCACGTTGCTTGTTTTCTTTCACCGCTCCATGATGGGATAGCCCTTGCTGCGCAGGGCCTCGTACATCTCCTGCACATGGGCCGCGTCGCGGGTCTCCACCAGCAGGTGCACCACGCAGGAGCCCACGGGGGCCTTCAGGTTGCCACGCTCGTGGTTCACCTCCAGCACGTTGACGCCCATGTCGGACACGATGTTCAGCAGCGTGGCCAGGGTCTTGGGCTGATCGGGCAGCACCGTGGCGAAATTGGCAGTGCGTCCGGCCTTGGCCAGACCGCGGGTGATGATGCGCTCCAGGGTGGTCACGTCCACGTTGCCGCCGGACAGCAGCGCGCAGACGGTCTTGCCCTCCAGATCCACCTTGCCGTACATGGCGGCGGCGATGCCCACGGCACCGGCCCCCTCGGCCACCAGCTTCTGCTTTTCCAGCACGGTGAGGATGGCCCCGGCGATCTCCGTCTCGCTGACGGTGACCACCTTGTCCACATACTGGCGGCACATCTCATAGGTCAGGTCGCCGGGGGTCTTGACCTGGATGCCGTCGGCAATGGTGTGCACGCTGGGCAGCGTCAGGATGTGCCCGGCCTCCAGGGAGTCCACCATGCTGGCAGCGCCCGCAGCCTGCACGCCGATGACCTGGCAGGAGGGCTTCAGGTGCTTGACCGCATAGGCCAGACCGGAGATCAGCCCGCCGCCGCCGATGGGCACCAGGATCACGTCCACGTCCGGCAGCTGCTCCAGGATCTCCAGGCCGATGGTGCCCTGTCCGGCCATGACCCGGTAATCATCGAAGGGGTGGATGAAGGTCAGGCCCTCCTCGTCCCGCAGGCGCACCGCCTCGGCATAGGCGTCGTCATACACGCCGTCCACCAGCACCACGTTGGCCCCGTAGCTGCGGGTGGCCTGGATCTTGGAGATGGGCGCGGCGGCGGGGATGCAGATGGTGGCGGGGATCTTCATGTCCCGGGAGGCAAAGCCCACACCCTGTGCGTGGTTGCCGGCGGAGCAGGCGATAACGCCACGGCGCTTCTCCTCGTCGGAGAGGGTGGCGATCTTGTAGTAGGCGCCGCGCAGCTTGAACGCACCGGTTTTTTGCAGACAGTCCGCCTTCAGATAGAAGTTGCAGCCCGGCACCAGGCCCTTGGCCTGCAGCACAGGCGTCTGATTGATAACGGGCCGCAGCACCCGCTGCGCGTCATAGAGCATTTCCATTGAAATCATAATGCTGCCTCCTTCGTGTTTGTGATGTATACAAAAATAGCTAAAATGTGTGTCCATGGGATACTCATATCATAATCCACGGAAAAGGAAATGTCAATTCCACGTTTTCAATAAGTGTAAGGCCCATAAATGGTGATATTGCCCAAAAAGTGCCCGTCTGTCTGCCAAGGAAAGACAAATAGCGCTGATTTGACGGTGGAGGGTTGACCTTTCGGGCTATATCGCCTATAATACAGCATAGATTACTGCGTTTGCGGACTTCATATATTTCGTCAAGGGAGGCGATGCGGCGTGGCCGCCATGAGTCGCAGCACGGACATGACCACGGGCTCTATCTGGAAGCACTTGATCACCTTTGCCGTGCCGGTGTTTTTGGGGAATCTCTGCCAGCAGCTGTACAACACAGCCGACAGCGTCATTGTGGGAAAATATGTGGGCAAGGAGGCCCTGGCCGCCGTGTCCAGCAGCGGCAACCTGATCTTTATGATGACGGGCTTTTTCGCGGGCCTGTTCATGGGTGCGGGCGTCATTGTGGCCCAGTATTTTGGCGCGAAGAACTTCAAACGAGTGGAGGCCGCCGTGCACACGGACATCGCCTTTGCCGCCGTGTGCGGCGTGCTGCTGACGCTGCTGGGCGTGTTTCTGACCCCCACCCTGTTGATCTGGATGCGCACCCCGGCGGACGTGTTGCCCACCTCCATCCTCTATTTCCGCCTGTATTTCCTGGGCAGCCTGTTCACCGCGCTGTATAATGCCGGCATGGGCATCCTGCAGGCGGTGGGCGACAGCCGCAGTCCCCTGGTCTATCTGGTCATCGCCTCTGTGACCAACGTGGTGCTGGATCTGCTGTTCGTGGGCGGCATGAACATGGGCGTGGCCGGCGCGGCCATCGCCACCGTCATCAGCCAGGCCATCAGCGCCGTGCTCTGCATCCGCAAGCTGCTGCGCTCCGACGGGCCCTATCGCCTGGTGCCCCGGCGGATCCGCTTCGACATGACCCAGCTGAAGAAGATCACTGGCCAGGGTATCCCCTCCGGCGTGCAGAACTCCATCATCGCCATCGCCAACGTGGTGGTGCAGTCCAATATCAACACCTTCGGCTCCGACGCCATGGCTGGCTGCGGCTCTTATTCCAAGGTGGAGGGCTTCGTTTTCCTGCCCATCACCGCCTTCGCCATGGCCCTGACCACCTTCATCGGTCAGAACCTGGGCGCCGGGCAGTACGATCGGGCCAAAAAGGGCTCTCGCCTGGGCATCCTGTGCAGCATGGGTATGGCCGAGATCATCGGCGTTCTGCTGTTCTTCGTGGCACCCTATGCCATGCGCCTGTTCAACGATGACCCGGCGGTCATCGCCGTCGGCGTGCGGCAGTCCCAGGTGGAGTCGCTGTTCTTCTGCTTCCTGGCCTTTGCTCACGGCGTGTCCGCCGTGATGCGGGGAGCGGGCCGGGCGAAAATGCCCATGTTCACCATGCTGGGCTGCTGGTGCATCCTCCGCGTCAGCTACATCACCCTGGCTCTGCGCTGGTGGCCGGATATCTCCACCATCTTCTGGGCCTATCCCATCACCTGGTCGGTGAGCTGCATCGTCTTCCTCCTCTACTACCTGAAGGCGGACTGGGTACACACCCTGCAAAAAACCATGCAATAACAAAAGTCCCCCTGGTGCACTTCACAGCCGCACCAGGGGGGATTTTTTTCACAGTGTGATGATCTGCTCCAGCTCGGGGCAGCATTCCAGCAGCTCGCGGCTGCCGATGAGGCAGAGACCGCCCTGGTCGATGGTGTGCTCAATCACGTCGGCCAGCTTCAGCAGCTCCTGGGGTGTGGTGCTGAGCAGCTCCTGCCGGCGCTGGCAGCGCTGCTCCCAGGTGAGACGGGTGAAGTAGTGGGTGTCGCCGATCCGGGCCTTCGTCTGGGGTGTCATCAGGGGAGAGGCCCCGGCCACGGCGCCGATGATGAAGCCGGTGAGTTCCTCCGGCCGCCGGGCCTGCTGGCGCAGGAAGTCGGCGCAGCCCGTATAGCGCCGGAGGGAGGCCGCGCCGTCGGGGTCACGATAGGAGTAGCAGGCGGTGAGACCGCTGTCGCGTGCCACCATACCGGCGCCGTAAGCGCCGCCCTGGACGCGGATGACGTTCCACAGGTAGCCCAGACTGATGATCTGCCCGGCCAGCTGCAGGCTGCCGCGGTACGTTCCGCCGTGCTCATGCAGGTCGCCGCCCCGCACGGCGAAGGAGACGTCGGCGGGGATGACGATGCCCTCCCTGCGCCGTCCCCACGCCCGGATGATCTGCCGGTGGGGCAGCGGCCGGTGGGGCAGCTGCCGGATCACCTCCGCGGCCAGGTCGGCGGCTACCTCGTCCGGCACACCGCTGACGCTGACGGTCAGGCCGCAGCGACTGACGATGCGCTCCAGCAGCGCCTCCATCCGGCGGCAAAGGGCAGGGAAGTCCCAGTGCTCATCCTGCCGCTTGAGCCAGTCGTAGAAGCACAGGCCGCCCATGTGCTCCTCCGCCACACCGGCGGGGGCATACTGGGCCAGGAGACGGTTCAGCCCCGCCGAGCTGCCGGACATGACCACGCCCTGGAAAATGTCCAGCTTACTCTGGCGCAGGATGTCCCGGGCCGTCTCCTCCTGAAAACGGGTTTGGGTCAGCAGCTCCAGCACGTGCGCCATGGCCTGGGGCAGCTTGTCCGTCAGGGCGCTGAAGCTTGCGCACAGCTTGGTGGTGCACCGACCGGGGTCGCCGCCGACGATATAGGTGGTGGGGAAGATATCAAGACTGCCGCAGAGCAGACGGGTGCGATCCAGCAGCGCCTGGGCACTGTGCGCGTCGGTGTCACATTCGCCCAGCAGGCTGGCGGAAAAGGACAGGCAGGACAGTTCCTCCTCCGTGCAGCTGTCGGCGTCGAAATAGAGGCTGACGTAGGCAATACCGGCGGTGTGCAGCGGGTGCAGCAGCAGGGGAACGCCGCCGACATCGCTGAGCCGGGTGGGGATACGCTCCGGCTGGGCGGGGATATCGGAGAGGGACAGCTGGGGGATGCACGCCAGCTGCTCCGGGCTGTCCTCCGTCTCCTGCCAGGCCAGCAGCCGCTGCTGCCGCTGCATGACGGCGGCGCGCTCCTCCTCCGTCCAGGCGGCGCTCTCCCGGGACAGACGCTCCTGTTCCCGGGCCCGGCGCTCCTGCCCCGCCGTGTGGGAGGGCCGCAGCACCACCTGGGCGCTGTGGGGGTTGTCCAGCAGCAGCTGGCGCAGCAGCTCCTCAAAATAGCCCTGCTGCAGCTTTTCCCGCAGCCGCACAAACAGATCACCAATCTCCAGATTGGCGGCGGGGTCACCGCCATAGAGCCAGGAGTCCAGGGCGCAGAAGCCGAAGACGATGCCCTGGGGGTAGTAGCCGTAATCCCGCTCCCGCAGGCGGAACTCTGCGTTGGCCATGACCGCCTCCAGTTGCCCGTGATCCAGCCCCTGCTTCGCCAACGTCTGCAGCTGCGTCTCGATGCAGCGGCGCACCGGTTCCAGGTTCTCCTCCCGCACGTTTTTGATGTCCAGCACCAGCCAGGGCTGCAGCAGTCCGTCGTTTACGCCCATGCTCACGTCTTCGGCCAGACCCTGGCTGAGCAGTGCCCGGCACAGGGGGGACTGGTTGCTGCCACAGAGCACGTCGGCCAAGATCTGCGCGGCGATCAGCCGCTCCCGCTGGTCAAAGGTGCCGATCACCTTGCCGAAGGCCAGTCGAATCCGGCCCTCTGGCTCATCCTCCGGCGACAGCTCGTAAAAGCCCTCTGCCTGGCCGGAGACGGGCGCCTGCATGGGCGGCGGCGCCATGCGCTCCGTCCGCTGAAAGCGGCACAGATACTCGTCCTGGAGAATGTCCAGCACGGCGTGGATGTCCAGACGGCCATCCAGGAAGACATAGGCGTTGGAGGGGGAATAAAAGCGGCGGTGGGCCTCCAGAAAGGCCTCGTAGCTCAGATTGGGTATGGCGGCGGGGTCACCGCCGGAGACGAAACCATAGGGCGTGTCCGGGAACAGCAGGCGGCCCAGCTCATTCATCACCAGCTCGTCGGCGCTGGCAAAGGCACCCTTCATCTCGTTGAACACCACGCCCTTATAGGAGACGCCGCCGTCTCCGTCCGGCTCGTGGTGCCAGCCCTCCTGATAGAAGATCTCCGGCCGGCTGTAGATCAGCGGGCAGAAAACCGCGTCCAGATAGACCCGCATCAGGTGGATGAAATCCTTGTCGTTCCGGCTGGAGATGGGGTAAAAGGTCTTGTCCTGAAAGGTCAGCGCGTTGAGGAAGGTGTTCATGGAGCTCTTCATCAGCTCCACAAATGGCTCCTTCACTGGGTATTTGTCAGAACCGCACAAAACGGAGTGCTCCAAAATGTGAAACACGCCGGTGTCATCCCAGGGCAGGGTCTCAAAGGCGATGCCGAAGGTTTTGTTCTCCTCGTCCCGCTCCAGCCACACCAGCTCCAGGCCGGTCTTGTCATGGGTCAGCCGGTACAGCGTACCCTCCAGCTCGGGGAGGGGCGTTGCCTGGTTCAGGGTAAAGCCGGGATGGCTCCAGTTGTTCATGGGTATAACCTCCGATCGTTGCGCCCGGCGGCCTCGCGTGTGCCGCAGTGACTTGTGTGGGGGTATTGTATCATATCTCCATCGGGTTTTCAACCGATTGGCCGTTCCGGGAAAAGCCAAAGGGAGAGGACTTCTCCGCGAAGCCTCTCCCAGCAGTACTATAGTCTTCTCTCATAATTACCCAGAACCTTCACATGATCCTTCATCACGATGAACGCGTGGGGATCATAGTTCTGAACGATCTGCCGTAGTAGTGTGACCTCGAACTGGGACAGCACTACAAACAACACGCTGACACCTTCCTGGGTATAGGCACCCACGCCCTGCAGCTGCGTTACGCCGCGGCCCAGCTCTTGGAACAGCTTTTGCTCCAGACCGGAGGCGTCCTCCTTGGTGATAATGGTCGCCTCCACGTCAATGTTGCGGGTGTGCACGCGATCCACCACCACGGAGTAGACCACCGCGCTCACCACCGAATAGAGAGCAGTGGGGATATCGAACAGCAGCATACAGCCGCTGTAGACCAGCAGATTCAGCGCCAGATTCATGCCGCCGACGCTGAAGCCCTTGTGCTTTTGGATGATCATCAGGGAGATCACATCCATGCCGCCCAGCGTGGCGCTGGCCCGCAGCACCATGCCGATGCCGATGCCGGAGATCACGCCACCGATAGCACCGGCCGCCAGCGGGTCGCCGGGCAGCAGAGAAACGGTGGGGATCAGAGACAGCAGCAGCACACCCCAGACGACGAACACCATGGTGCGGATGACAAAGCTCTTACCCAGCCGCCGCCAGGCCAGCAGCAGGATCGGGATGTTAAAAATATAGTAGAGAATGCCGGAGATATCCATCGTGCCGAAGGAGAGTTGCAAAAACTGCTCCAGCATCGTGCGGATCAGCTGACACAGGCCCAGCAGCCCGCTGGAGTAGAGCCCCGCCGGCACGGCAAACAAATTGATGCCCACGCAGTAAATCAGGGTACCCACCATGGTCAACAGCTGGTCATACCAAAATCTGCGCCGTTCTTTTTTCATACGCTCACCTGACCTTGTACTCATACTTGTACTCGTAAGAGAAGCTTTGCCTGTGCCAGTGTACGGCACAGGCAAAGCTCGATTTGGTTTCGTAAGGGATTACTTTACCTTGTGGCAGGCCACAAAGTGGCCGGGTCTGACCTCGCGGAATTCGGGGCTGATCTTGAAGCACTCCTCCGTTGCATAGGGGCAGCGGGTGGCAAAGTGGCAGCAATCGGGCAGGTCGATAGGGGAGGTGATCTCACCCTTCAGCACGATGCGCTTTTTCCGGTTCCGCAGTGACGGCACGGGGATGGCGGAGAGCAGCGCCTCCGTGTAGGGATGCAGCGGCTGGGCAAACAGCTCCTCGGACTCTGCCTTTTCCACCATTTGGCCCAGGTACATCACGGCGATGTCATCGGCAAAGTGATTCACCACGGACAGGTCATGGGTGATGAAGATGTAGGTGAGACCCATCTTCTCCTGCAGCTCCTCCAACAGGTTCAGGATCTGAGCTTGAATGGACACGTCCAGCGCCGAGACAGGCTCGTCACAGACGATGAACTTGGGGTTCAGGGCCAGGGCACGGGCGATGCCGATGCGCTGGCGGCGGCCACCGTCCAGCTCGTGGGGATAGGTGTTCACCAGGCGGGGGGCCAGGCCCACTGTCTCCATCAGCTCCAGTACGCGCTGATCCAGCTCCTTCTTGTCCTTGATGAGCCCGTGGATCTTGATGGGCTCGCTGATGAGCTCGGAAATGGACTTGCGGGGATCCAGGGAGGAATAGGGATCCTGGAAAATGATCTGCATCTCGCGGCGCAGACGGCGCATTTCCCGCTTGCTCATTTTGAGCACGTTTCTGCCCTCAAACAGCACTTCGCCGCTGGTGGGCTCGATGAGGCGGAGAATGGCGCGGCCCGTAGTGGACTTGCCGCAGCCGGATTCACCCACTACGCCCAGGGTCTTGCCGCGCTCGATGGAGAAGCTGACGTCATCCACCGCGTGCAGGATGCCTCTGGGGGTATCGAAATACTTTTTCAGGTGCTTGACCTCAATGATCTTATCAGACATGGTCACTCCACCTTCCTTTCGATGTGGAACGCCGGATCATCATAGGCGGTGCAGGCGACATAGTGGGTGTCGCTGACCCAGCGCTTTTTGGGAACGGCCTGCTGACAGGCCTCCGTGGCATAGCGGCAGCGCGGCGCAAAGGCACAGCCCTGGGGCAGGTTGGACGGATCAGGCATCAGGCCGGGGATCGGTGTGAGCTTGCGGCCGCGGTCGTTGATATCGGGCAGGGAGTTGAACAGGCCCTCGGTGTAGGGGTGCAGCGTTTTTTCAAACACGTCCTCCAGAGTGCCGTGCTCCACGATGCTGCCCGCGTACATGACGGAAACCTCGTCGCAGATCTCCGCCACGATGCCGAGGTCATGGGTGATCATGATCAGGCTCATCTGGTACTTTTCCTTCAGCTCCTGCATGATCTCCAGCACCTGGGCCTGAATGGTCACGTCCAGCGCCGTGGTGGGTTCGTCAGCGATCAGCACCTTGGGGTTGCAGGACAGGCCGATAGCGATGACCACGCGCTGCTTCATGCCGCCGGAGAACTGATGGGGGTATTCGTTGGCACGCTCGGCGGGAATACCCACCACCTCCAGCATTTTGCCGGCTTTTTCGGCGGCTGCTGCCTTGTCCAGACCTTCGTGGATCATCAGCGCTTCAGCGATCTGATCACCCACGGTGGTCACGGGGTTCAGGGCGGTCATGGGATCCTGGAAGATCATGGCCACTTCCTTGCCGCGGATGCAGTTCATCTCCTCGTCGCTCAGCTCCAGCGTTTTCTTACCCTCCAGGGTGATCGTGCCGCCGGTGATGATGCCCACCTGATCCGGGATCAGATTCATGATGGACAGGGCGGTGGTGGTCTTGCCGGCACCGGTCTCGCCCACCAGGCCCAGCGTCATGTTGCGGCGCACCGCCAGATCGATGCCGTTGACCGCGTAAACGATGGCATCGTCAGTGTGGTATTCCACGTGGAGATCCTCCACCTGCAAGACCACATCTTCTTGAAGCTTCTTTTCGCTCATATCAGTTACCTCTCAGTGCTTCAGCTTGGGATCCAGCGCGTCGCGCAGGCCGTCGCCCACCAGGTTGAAGGCAATGACCGTGATCAGAAGGGCAAGGCCGGGAAACAGCGTCATATAGGAGTGACCCAGGATGTAGTTGCGCCCGGCGCTCAGCATGGCACCCCACTCGGGGGCCGGCAGCGGCACGCCCAGACCCAGATAGCTCAGAGAGGCCGCAGAGATGATGGCCTGGCCCATACGGAAGGTCGTCTGGACGATGATGGGGGCCAGACAGTTGGGCAGGATGTGGTGGATGATAATGTGCCAGTTGGTGGCGCCCAGGGCTCTTGCCGCCTCGATATACTCGTTGTTGCGCACGGTCAGCACCGCCGAACGGGTCACCTGGGCGAAGGTACAGATGCTACAGACACCGACGGCGATCATCAGGTTCAGCGTGCTCTTGCCCAGAGCGGACACGATGGCGATGGCCACGAAGATGCTGGGCAGAGCCAGCATAACGTCGTTGAAACGCATGAGCACGTTCTCGATCACGCCGCCACAGTAGCCGGCGATGGCACCCAGGGGCACGCCGATCAGCAGAGACACCGCCACGGCCACGAAGCTGACGGACAGGGAATAGCGGGCGCCATAGAGCACGCGGATGAAGATATCACGGCCCAGCTCGTCCGTTCCGAACAGGTGTTGCCAGCTGGGATGCTGCAAGCGCTCACCGGTGGCGGCAACCACCTGCGTGTCATAGTCGAATACAAAGGAGGAGATGATGGAGACCAACAGCACCACAATGATGATGGCAAGGCCCAGCATAGCGCTGCGGTTCTTTTTCAGGCGGCGCAGCGTCTCCTGAAACTGGCTCCGCTTCTTGGTGGAGGTGACAGCCTTTACCTCGTTGTTACTCATGCAGCCTCACCCTCCTTTTTCACGGGGAGTTTTCTTACCCGCTTTTTCTTGGTGGCATACTGCACCTTCACGCGGGGGTCAACATATGCGTACACGATGTCGATAATCAGGTTGATCAGCGCCGTGATGATGGCGGACATGATCAAAAAGCCGGTGACCACCGGGATATCACGATCTGTGATGGCTGTTACCAGCTCACGGCCGACGCCGGGCCAGGCAAACACCGTCTCCGTCAGCACGCTGCCGGCCATAACGTAGGCAAGCTGCATACCACTGGCGTTGACGATGGGGATCAGCGCGTTCTTGAATGCGTGCTTCATCACGCTGCCGATGCGGGTAACACCCTTGGCACGGGCCGTGGTCACATAGTCGGCGCGGATGGTCTCCAGCATGGAGGAACGGGTGGTGCGGGTGATGAAGGCCATGAGGCCGGTGCCTTCCGTGAAGGCCGGCAGGACGATAGATATCAGCTCACGGTCACCGCTGGCCGGGAACCAGCCGAGATTCAACGCAAAGAGAATGATCAGCATCAGGCCCAGCCAGAAGTTGGGGATGGACAGGCCCAGCAGGGACACCACTGTGCACACGCCGTCCTGCCACTTGTCCTGTTTCACGGCGGCGTAGATGCCCAGCGGCAGAGAAAAGAGGATCGCCACAAAAATGGAGGCCAGAGCCAGCTTCAAGGTGGCGCCCAGCTTTTGCAGATACAGCGTCAGCACGGGCTGGTTGTGGGTATAGGAGTTGCCTAGGTCACCCTGAACCAGATCCAGGACATAGCGTCCATAGCGAACCAGCAGCGGATCATCAAAGCCATATTCTTCGATAACAGCCTGGATCTCCTCGTCGGTGGCGTTTTCACCGACCATTTGCAGATAGGGCTCACCGGGAGCCAGATCCATGATAAAGAACACCACGAAGATGACGCCCAGGATCACCGGGATCATCATCAGGATGCGTTTGAAAATGTATCTTCCCATTGGTTTTCTCCAAAAGATCTCTTTTAGTGTTTGCGGGCCGGCTGCGGCATATATGCAGCCGGCCCGCAATCATTTACATATCAGGATCGCGGACTGAGAAGTGCGGTTGGATCACTCCACAACAACGTAGGTGCGGGAGAAGTTATGGCACTCCATGTTGTCGGGGGTGAAGTTCTTGACGTTGATATCGGCACCCACGAACACGCGGTCATAATACAGGGGCATGATGGGCAGATCGTTGATGATAGAGATCTGCAGCTGATGATACATTTCCCGGCGGACTTCCAGATCGGTCTCCACCAGAGCCTTGTCCATCAGGACATCCATCTCGGGATTGGCATAGTGGGAGCGGTTGGAGCCGGAGTCGGAGTTCAGCAGGGGACGGACGTTGCTGTCCGCGCCGTCGCTGCCGTTGGCCCAGTTGTACAGGGAGACATCATAGGTGGCAGACTTGAACATATCCTTCAGAGCGGTCAGCTCCATGGACTCGATCTTCATATCCACCAGGCCGGTGGCGTTCAGGGTTTGCTGAATGGTCTGAGCCTGCAGCAGCTTCACATCGCCGGAAACCTGCATGGTGAAGGTCAGCTTGTTGCTCTCGCTGTAACCGGCGGCGGTGAGCAGCTCCTTGGCCTTGTCCAGATTATAGTCATAGTGCTCCACCTCGGTGTACTGGCCGAAACCGGCGGAGTAGAAGGTGTAAGCGGGAGTGGCCAGGCCCTCCTCAGCGATCTCGATGACCTTGGCGCGGTCAATGGCATAAGCGATGGCGTGACGGACGTTCACATCATCAAAGGGGGCGCGGGTGGTGTTGAAGGTCACATAGTGCATGGTGGAGCCTTCCATCTCGAACAGCTGCAGCTCGTCGTTGCTGCGGATAGTATCCAGATCGATGCGGGCGGGGAACATACAGATGTCGATCTCATGGGTCTGCAGAGCGATCAGACGGGAAGCGGCCTCGGGGATGATGCGCAGGGTGATGGTCTTGCTCAGGGGCTTCTCACCGTAGTAGTCGTTAAACAGCTCCACGGTGGTGTGGTCGTTCAGGATCCACTCCTTCAGGACATAGGGGCCGCTGCCGATCTTGGCGCCCATCTCGGGATCATCGGCCAGAGCCTTTTCACTGACGATGCTCATGGTGCGGTCGGACAGGAAGATCAGAATGTCCTGCACGGGCTCAGTCAGGTTCAGGATAACGGTGTAGTCATCGGGGGTCTCAATGCTCTCATTCCAAGCCATCTTGGAGGAGGTAAAGGAAGACTCGGCAGCGCGCTCCAGAGTGAACTTGACGTCGCTGGCCTTGACTTCTTCGCCATTGTGGAACTTCATGCCCTGGCGCAGGACGAACTTCCACTGGGTGGGAGTGACCTGCTCATAGCTCTCGCAGGCCTGAGGGGTGAAGGTGCCGTCACCATTGTTGATCAGCAGGCTCTCATGGGTCATCCAGTTCAGCACATAGTCGGGGCGGCTGTTGGAGCCAGAGGGATCAATGGTGGAGACGTTCTCGTCGGTGCCGATGATCAGCTCATCCTTGATACCGTCATCGTCGCCGTTGCCGCTGCCACTGCAGGCGGTCAGTACGCCCAGGGCCATGACCGCAGCCAGAACCAGGGCTAAAATGCGCTTGATCTTTGTTTTCATTCTCTTTAATCCTCCTATTATTTTTTCTGGCGGAGTTCCCCCGCCAGGGGATCACATATGGAATGCTTTGTGTTTGGCGCTCAGTAGAGCTTGACTTCTTCAACCTGGAAATCGTCCAGCGCCTCAAAGGGATACATAGTTCGGGGAAGTCTCCGGAAGGGGAGCTCCGTCAGCACTGATGTGCCCACAACACCCGGCACCTCCGTGGTGTAGAACTCCGTGGCAAAGACGGAGAAGGGCAGGCGGAAGGACATATTGGCCTTCACCTCCACCACATCGTAGAAGGTGGGTTCCAGGCCAAAGTGGCGATAGCACTGCGGGTCACCGGTGTTGGCCAGAGACTCACTCACCAGAATGTCATAGGCCCCGACGCTCACCACGGCGGAACGTCCATTATCCTGTGGCAGGCCCGCGCTGATGGGGCCTTCCTGCAGCCAGGCGCCGTCATGCAGGGAGCGTACGGTGGCCTGTACCGTCACGGGCTGCTGGCCCATCTGGTTGATGGCTGCGCCCAAGATCATCTCGCCGCTGTTGCCCACGCCAATGGCAAAGGCCTGCTCAACGGCCTGGCCGTCGCGCAGCAGCGTGACATAGCGCAGCTTGTCGCCCCGCTCCAGCAGCCGCCGCAGCACGGCGTTACTGTCGCCGCAGGCGCCGCCGCCGGGGGAATCGCCGGCATTCACCAGTACCACGGGCTTCTTCGCCTCGGGGCACAGGGCCCGATCCAGCACCTCGTCCATGCTGTGCAGTTCCGGCCAGAAGAACTTGCGCCGGTCGAAAAGCTCCTGCGCCAGCTCTTTGGCGCAGCGTGCGGCAGTTTCGGCATCTTTGGCCACGGCCAGCACCGTGGTGGCGGCGGGATTGGCATCCAGCCAGGACTGAAGCTGAAACACCGTGAAATCCAGCAGCGTGCCGTCCGCCACATAGGCATGGCCCTTATCCAGCACTTCCTTGAAGGGGCCGCCCTCACTGGTGTAGCCCGCCGCCGGAACGATCATCGGCAGCAGTACGGCGGCCGTCGTGAAGGCGTTTCGGTTCTGTACCTTTTTCAAGGCCAGGGTCGCGGCCCGGTAGGCGGTCTCGTAGGCATCCTGATGGGGGTAAGTATGGTAACCGCAGGCCACATCCACATTCCGCAGGATCTTGTCGGTGATGTTTCCGTGCATATCAAAGGCTACGGCGATGATCACGGCCGGCCCCACGATCTTGCGCAGACTCTCCGTGATAAAGCCACAGGTATCCGGCTCACGGGTGTCCTGGGTGGCACCGTGCAGTGCGGCGAATACGGCGTCGATGTGGCCGCAGCTCTCGTATACCTTGCGGACCTTTTGCAGCATATCGTCCATAACTGCGGCGTTTACCGGGCCACCGGACTGGGCCCACATAGCCACCGTGCCGATCAGCTCGGCATCGTTGTCCTCCGCCGCTTGCATAAAGCCAGTGGTCTCGCAGCGAATACTGCGGTCAATGGTGAAGATCTCGTCACCCTCGCAGCATTTGTACTTTTCAAACTCACATTTCTCCCAAATCAGGGGATTAAATGAGTTTGTTTCCTGACTGAACTCCAAATACAAAACCCGGTACATTGTACACGTCCCTCCGATGATGTTACAAACTTTAGCCACAGAAAATTGCCATATGTTATTGTCTATAGCCTATCACTGATACTAACTCTTGTCAATCCTCTTTTATATATTCTCCAATTCGCCCAGTTTTGACCACAAGTTTTTGGCAAAAATCACATTACAATTTTGCACAAACTCAGAAAAACGAAGGTTTAGACAAACTTCCCTTGCCAAGTGTGACCAAATGTGTTAATATGGAGAAAATCACCTGCGTAAGAAGGAGTGGTTCCATATGCAGCCCAACGAACGCTATGACATAATTTTGCAGATGCTCTCCAGCAAGGAGATGGTCACGATACCTGAGCTGATCGAGACCTTTGATGTCTCGATTGAGACGGTTCGGCGGGATCTGACCTATCTGGCCAAGGAGAAACTAATTAAAAAGGTATATGGTGGAGCGATCCTGTTCAACCGGGCGGCTGGTTTCACCGCCACGGGGTCGCAGCGTCTGTGCGAAAACCTGGCCGAAAAAGACGCCATTGGCCGCAGCGCCGCCGAGCTGATCCATGACGGCGAGACGCTTTTTCTGGGCCCGGGCAGCACGACGCTGCAGGTGGCCCGACATTTGAAAAACCACAAAAACCTGACCATCATCACCACCTCCATCTACATTGTCAACGAGCTTTTGGATACGGATACCCGTCTGTTTATTATCGGCGGCGAGATCAACAATGAGGATGGGGATGTGGCGACCTCCATTCCACGAAATGCATGGGACTTCTTCTCTGCCCCCAAGGCCATCGTCAGCGCCGGTGGGATCAGCACGAAATATGGTATCACCGACTTCAATCTGCGAGACTCTCAGCTACTGAAGGACGTGCTGGAGCGGGCCATGAATGTGATCGTCGTGGCTGACAACAGCAAATTCGGCCTGGTGCACCCCTGCATCACCTGCCCGCTGTCACGGGTGGGGCGCATCGTTACCGGCAGCGCCCAGATGGACGAGATCCTGCAGGACTTTGCCGATTACCGCCAGCGTTTTCTCTTTGCCGATGGGTATGAGCCCGGCCAGACCATTCCCGGCGTGCTCTGATAGACAAAGATACAACCACCCGCCTGTCGGCATTACCGGCAGGCGGGTGGTGTTTTTTCAAAGTTCCTCCACGGCGGTGACACCGGGGATGGAAGAGAGCTGCTGCAGCAGTTCCCCGACAGGGGCTTTCTTTGTCAGGCGCAGGGTGAGGATGGCACAGGTGCTGCGTCGTTCACTGTCCGGTGAGCGGGTCAGCTCCAGATTCAGTGCCTTTGCCCGTTCCCGCTGGCACAGCTGCAGAATATCCTCCAAACTCTTTCGGTCAGCCAGCTCGATGTAGAGATTGACCTCCGGGGCATTGCTCAGAACATGGTATTCCAGCTTGGCAAATAGCGCCTCCGCCGCAAGCAGCAGTGCCGTGGTCAGCAGGGCACCCTCATAAAAACCGGCGCCCAGGGCAAGGCCGATAATGGCGGTGGTCCAGAGTCCGGCCGCCGTGGTCAGCCCCTTGACCTGCTGGCGGCGGGACACGATGATGGTTCCCGCGCCGATGAAGCCGATGCCGGCCACCACCTGAGCCCCCAGGCGGGCCATATCTGTGGCGTAGTTCATTTGCAGACAAAGGTACTGGCTGGTCAGCGTCGTCATGGCGGCGCCCAGGCAAATGAGGATGTGGGTACGAAAACCCGCCGGACGGCGCTTATACTCCCGCTCAAGGCCCACGATGCCGCCGCAGATCACGGCCAGCAGCATACGCACCACAAGCCCCACCAGCTCAGTTCCCCGCAGACTGTCCAGTATAGCAAGCATTTTGTCGCACCCCTTCCCTAAACTTCCTCGATGCTCCGCACGCCGTCCAGATCCATCATGGAGGCGATGAGTCTGGCGTGGGACATTCGCTCTTTCAGCCGCAGGGAGATCACGGCGCTGGGGTTGAGCTGAGGTTCCCGGTGGTTGTGGCGCAGCTCAACATCGTAGATCTGAGCCTCCTGGGCCTTTAGCGCCATAATGATCCGCCCCACGTCATCCATGGAGCCGAACTCGATATAGAGGTTGATATTCCGGGAGTTGTCCATCAGGCGGCCTTCCACATGGCGCAGCACGCGCATACACAGGAAGATCAGCAGCACGGCCAGCAGCGCACACTCGTAATAGCCCGCGCCGATGGCAAGACCCATGCAGCCGGAGGCCCACAGGCCTGCCGCCGTGGTCAGACCTTTGACCTGTTGCTTGTCAGTGTTGATGATGACGGTGCCGGCGCCCAAAAAGCCGATGCCGTTGATGACCTGCGCCCCCAGACGGGAGACGTCCAGCGGGGGAGAGAAGCTTTCGGGAAACTCCGCCTGCCAGAGCACCATCATTTGGCAGATATATTCCCCCAGCAGCATCGTCAGCGTTGCACCCAGCGCCACCAGCATATAGGTGCGCAGACCGGCCACCCGACGTTTCTTTCCGCGCTCCAGACCGATCACGCCGCCGCAGAGCATGGCCAGACCCAGCCGAAGAACCACTGACGCCATGTTGAAATCCCGCAGATAGTCCAGCATCGACATCCCCCGTTTTATTTTAACAAACCTGTTAATCCTGCATTGAAAACACTTTGCATTTAAATGACGGCCTTTTACAAACTGTTTACTTTGTTGGTTATTATATCTGTTCAAATTGCGCTTGTCAAGGCCGTAAATGGCCAAATACATTAAAGGCGGAAACGGTAGGGGATGGGGGATCCCGAAAAATGCCCCGCCGGATGAAAAAGCAGCAAGGAGTCTGGTGTTTTCCGCGCAGCCGGGTGCTTGCCGCCAACGCCTTCGTGTGGTACAATCAAAGCTGCTTGCATATATCGCACCACAGCCACTGGAGTTGTCTGTCCGTGAAGTGGGCGATGTGCTGACCAACAGCGGCGTACCCGCTGAAAAGGTGGAGGCGTTTCAGGAGGAGTGCCGCAGGCAGTATGGCGAGGATGCCGCGTTGAAGGCAAAAAACATCATCGACAGCGGCAAATTCCAGATCACCACGCCGGAGGTGAAGATCACCGTGCCGCCGGAGTACAGCTACATGGTGGAGGCCCGTGTCATCGACGGGCGGAAGTACATCCTCATCCCGGCCGACGAGGGCGTGGAGATCAACGGCATCGGGGTGAATATCCCCAACCCGCAGCGAGCGGAAGACCGGACTTTGTTAAGTTCTGAAAAATGGCAGGCACTTTCGTACCTGCCATTTTTTCAGGATTAGAGGCGCTTTTTTTGCACATCTGTCTGCCGCTGCGAAAGGACAATATAGAAAAAATCAACAGGCAATGATGCTGCCACCAGCGGATGGGGGACTTTAAAAAGTGCACTGCGCTTTTTAAGAAACGCTTGCAAAAGAGAAACGCCTATACTTCCCTAAGAAAAGGAGAATAAGTGCTCTTGCGCACTTAAAGAATATAGGACTTTTGCCATGATGAAAAATTCCAATTCCGTCTATAACGAAGATGCAGCTCTTATAATGTACAGGAGGTATCTTATGAAAACGATACGCAAAGGGGCGCAGGACGGCCTTTTCAAACACGATGGCAAATGCCCCGCCTGCGCAAGGCCGCGGCCCTTCCGGGCCGCGGCCTTGTCATATGATTCGCAGCGTATCAGCGGAATACCTGCCCCTGGGCATCCAGCAGCTTCCGCCGCCTGACCCGCAGAAAGTCCGGTGCGCAGGATGGCAGATAGCGGCCAATGGCCCGCTCCAGCAGCTGGGGATTCAGCCCGGGGTTCTGGGCCTGCACCGTGACAAAGGCCCGCAGCAGCCCCTCCTCCTCCGAAAACGCAATGTCCCGGATCATGGGCGCAATGTCCACCTGGGCCAGCTCCTTGCGCTTGGTGCGCTTTTCAATGAGCAGCTCCGTCCGGCGGAACAGCTCCTCCAGCGCCGTGACGGCCCCGGCGGGCACACCGTTGTCATATTCCAGCTCCAGCTCCGCCCGCAGCCACGCCAGCTCCCGTACCGGCCGCGTGGCGGGGTAGCAGTCCAGGGCCCGCAGGCCCTCCGGCAGCCCCCCGTTGAGCTTCTCCGCAATGCCCGCGCCGTCGGCCTCCTGGGTCACTTCAAAGTCCAGCAGCTCGCAGTCGCTGCTCTGGCCCACCGGCAGGGGCAGCACGATGGAGAGGATGGGGTGGGGGTGGTAACCCTGGCTGTGCCTGATCTCCAGCTCCGTCCGGGGAAAGGCCCGCTGCACCGTCCGCAGCAGATCCAGATGGGAGATATAGGCCGCCGGGCCCTCTTTTACAAACAGCAGTCGCAGCTTAGACATCGCATTTCCCTCCCACCAGGCGGTTGGCGCCGCAGGCGTTGCACTGGCTGCGGCAGTCGGGGGTGGTGAGCCCGGCAAAGGCCCGCTCCCGTTCCCGCCAGAGATAGTTTTCCGTAACGCCGCTGGAGATCACGGCCCAGGGCATCAGCTCGTCCCGCTGACGGGTACGGTTGGCGTAGAAATGGGGATCCAGCCCGCACTCGTCAAAGGCCTCCATCCAGCGCTCCAGGGAGAAATACTCCTCCCAGGCGTCCAGCTTGGCCCCCTTGCGCCAGGCGGCCTCCAGCACCCGGCCCAGGCGGCGGTCGCCCCGGGCCAGCACCGCCTCCAGGAAGCTGGTGTCGCTGTCATGCCAGTTATAGGTCACGGTTTTGGTCTTGATGGCCTCCCGCAGCAGCTTCACCCGCCGCTCATACTCATCCTGGGAGATCTGCGGCTCCCACTGGAAGGCCGTGTGGGGCTTGGGCACGAACCAGGAGGTGGACACCGTGATCCGCACGCCCCGGTTCTTGTTGGCGGCGCTCTCCCGCCAAGCGTGCATCACCCGGGCCGCCAGGTCGGCAATGCCCAGCACGTCCTCGTCGGTCTCCGTGGGCAGGCCCAGCATGAAATACAGCTTCACAGCGCTGTAGCCCCCGGCGAAGGCCGTGCGGCAGGAGGCCAGCAGCTCCTCCTGGGTCACGTTTTTGTTGATGACGTCCCGCAGACGCTGAGTGCCCGCCTCCGGGGCAAAGGTCAGGCCCGTCTTGCGGCCCTTGGCCAGCCGCTCCATCAGGCTCATGGAGAAGTTGTCCGCCCGCAGACTGGGCAGCGACAGATTCACGTGCCGCTGCTGACAGAAGTCCTCCAGCTGGTCGCACAGCTCCGTCAGCGGCGGATAGTCGCTGGTGGAGAGGCTGGACAGCGTCACCTCCTGATAGCCGGAGTCGTTGCAGGCCTCCACGCCGTATTGGGCGCAGAGGTCGCGGCTGCGGTTGCGCACGGGCCGGTATACATAGCCTGCCTGGCAGAAGCGGCAGCCCCGGATGCAGCCCCGGAACAGCTCCAGCATCACCCGGTCCTGGACGATCTCCGTGGAGGGCACGATGGTCTTGGTGGGGAAGAAGGACTTGTCCATGTCCCGGACGATCCGCTTGGTGACCACTGCCGGTGCCCCGTCCCGGGGCGTGATGGCGGCCACGGTGCCGTCGTCGTGATAGCTGACGTCGTAGAGGCTGGGGACATAGACCCCCGGCAGCTGGGCGGCGGCGCGCAGGAACTGTGCCTTGCTCCAGCCCTCCCGCCGGGCCCGGCGGTGCAGCTCCACCAGCTCCACGGTGAGCTCCTCGCCCTCGCCCAGGCTCACCAGGTCGATGAAGTCGGCAATGGGCTCCGGGTTATACATGGCGGTGCCTCCGGCGATGACCAGCGGTGTCAGACCCGGCCGCTCCTCGCTGCGCAGTGGCAGCCCCGCCAGATCCAGCATATTCAGCATGGCGGAAAAGGCCATCTCATAGCCCACGGAGAAGGCGATGATGTCGAAGTCCGTGATGGGCTCGCCGCTCTCCAGGGCGAACAGGGGCATCCCCGCCCGGCGCATTTCCTCCTCCATGTCGCCCCAGGGGGCATAGACCCGCTGGCACCACACGCCCTCCATATTGTTCATCACGCCGTAGAGGATACGCATCCCCAGGTTGGACATACCGATCTCATAGGTGTCCGGGAAGCAGAAGGCCACCCGGGTGTCCACCTCCGCGGGATCCTTTTTCACGGCGTTGTATTCGCCGCCCACATAGCGGGCGGGCTTTTGCACCCGGGGCAGAATACGCTCCAGTCGTTTATCCATGGGTCTCCTCCTTTTTTGCGCGGCGCAGGAAGCGCCAGTCGCCCTCCATAATGAACAGGCTCAGCATCATCAGCGCCGCGCCGATAAAGCCCCGCGTGCTCAGCAGCTCACCCAGCATGATGAAATTGATGATGGCCGCGAACAGCGGCTCCAGGGTAAAGATCAGGCCCACGTGGCTGGCCGAGGTGTACTGCTGCTGCACCGACTGGATCACAAAGGCCACGCCGGAACACACCAGCCCCAAAAACAGCCCCGCCGCCCACACCGCCGGGGTGCTGGGCAGATGGATGGGCTCGCCCAGCAGTAGCGACAGGCCCAGTGTCACCGCGCCCACCACCGCCAGCTCCGCCACGCCCATGGCCAGGGGATCCACCCGAGGATCCTGCACGGCCTTCTCCGTCAGCAGCAGATCCACGGCGTAACACAGGGGCGTCAGCATACAGATCAGGTCGCCGCTGGCCGGCCGCAGCTGCTCGTTCAGCGTCATCAGCGCCAGGCCCACCGTGCACAGCAGCAGCGCCAGCCCCAGCTTCTTCCCGGGGCTGCGGCGATAGACGATGAAGGTCAGCAGCGGCGCAAAGATCACCTGCAGCGCGCAGATAAAGGCCGCATTGGACAGCGACGTGCGGCTGATGCCATAGTTATAGGCGATATATGTCCCCGACAGAGCCAGGCCGATCAGCAGCGCATAGCGCAGGGTGGTGCGGCTGATGTGCAGCAGGCGCCTGTGATAGATCAGCCCCAGCACCAGAAAGGCCACGATGAAACGGAAGGCATTGAGAAACATCGGCGGCAGATCCGCCAGACACAGATCCGTCAGATAGTAGCTGGCCCCCCAGAAGAAGGTGGTCATCACCAGCAGCAGATCTGCCCGTTTTTGCTTGTTCATGGTCATTCACCTCGATGGTACAGTGTGTATGGGGTGGAATTTGTTGAAAAAACGCATTTTGTCCACCGGACAAAATGCGTTTTTTCATGGTGCCGGTGGTGGGACTCGAACCCACACGGAGTCGCCCCCGGCGGATTTTGAATCCGCTACGTCTACCATTCCATCACACCGGCATAACAACATATCCATTATACTGTATCCCGCCCCCAAATGCAAGGAAAAGTTTCTGGATTTTCCGCCGCAGCGCCGCATATACATGGTCTGCGCCCGTTTTTGCGCGGGCCCAACTCAAGCGGAAAAGAGAGGAGAGCATATGAAACGCAACTTTTCCCGGCACTGGCTCCTGCCCTTGCTGGCGCTGCTGTGCGCCCTGGCCCTGTCCAACGCCGCCTCCGCCGCCCAGCCGGGCGGCACCGTCTGGTCGCTGCTGCCCCCGGCCGTGGCCATCGTCTTGGCCTTCGTGACCCGCGAGGTCTATTCCTCCCTGCTGGCCGGCTGCGTGGTGGGTGCGCTGCTGGTGGAGGGCTTCGCCCCCTGGCAGAGCCTGGAGACCCTGTTCCTCACCCTCATGGACAGCATCGACCTGAAGATCTTCTTCTTCGATGTGCTCCTGGGCACCATCGTGGTGCTGTTCGCCCGCAGCGGCGGCTCCCGGGCCTTCGGCGCCTGGGCCGTCCGCCGGGTGCGCTCCCGCCGGGGCGCCATGACGGCCACGGCGGGCCTGGGCTGCCTGATCTTCCTGGATGACTACTTCAACTGCCTCACCGTGGGGGCCATCATGCGCCCCATCACCGACCGCTTCCGCATCTCCCGGGAGAAGCTGGCCTACCTCATCGACGCCACGGCGGCCCCGGTGTGCATCATCGCTCCCATCAGCTCCTGGGCCGCCGCCGTGGCCTCCTGCATCCCGGCGGAGTATACCGGCCGGGTCAACGGCTTCTCCCTGTTCCTCCAGGCCATCCCCTATAATTTCTATGCCCTGCTGACGCTGTTCATGGTCTTCGTCCTGGCCCTGACCGGCCTGGACTTCGGACCCATGCGCCGCAGCGAGCTGACCCCGCTGCCCCCGGAGCCGGAGGGTGCGGCAGAGGAGGAGAACCACCGGGGCAGCGTCTGGGATCTTCTGCTGCCTACCCTCTGCCTCATCGCCACGGTGGTGTGGGCTATGCTCCTGCTGGGCAAGCGTGCCTGCCTGGCCCAGGAGCTGCCCCTGACGGCTTCCAATCTCTTCGCCAACACCGATGCGCCCCTGGCCCTGTGCTTCGGCTGTACCTTGACCCTGCTGCTGATGGCCCTGCTGTATATCCCCCGCCGTATCGTCCCCTTCCGGGACTTTGCCGAGGGCTTCGTGGAGGGCTTCCGCCTGATGGTACCGGCCCTGCTGGTGCTGACCCTCGCCTGGGGGCTGAAGAGCTTCGTCACCCGGCTGGACGTGGCCTCCTTTGTCCAGGCACTCTTCGCCGGGCGGGAGAGCATGACAGCCCTGCTGCCCCTGCTGCTGTTTCTGACCGGCGGCCTCTTGGCCTTTGCCACCGGCACCTCCTGGGGCACCATGGGCATCCTCATCCCCGTGGCCGTCCCCATCTTTGTGGGCAGCCCCCTGCTGCCCATGGCCGTGGCCGCCGTCTGCGCCGGGGCCGTCATGGGCGACCACTGCTCTCCCATCTCCGATACCACCATCATGAGCTCCGCCGGAGCCCAGTGCTCCCACATCGCTCATGTGAACACCCAGCTCTGCTACGGCCTCACCGTCAGCGCCGACTGCGTGCTGTGCTACCTGCTGTCCGCCGCTGTAAAGAGCCCCTGGCTGCCACTGGCCCTGGGGGCCGCCCTGGTGCTGGCCGAGGTGCTCCTGCTTGGCCGCCTGTCCCGGCGGCGGGAGGGAGGCGTCGCCCAGTGAGCTGTCTGTCCGTCCCCTTCCTGGGCCAGGGCCAGGGTCTTCCCACCGGCTGCGAGAGCGTCAGCGCCGTGATGCTGCTGCGCTTTTTGGGCCTGGATATGGATCCGGAGACCTTCGTCCGGGCCCACCTGCCCTGCGCCCCCTTTTACCGGGATCCGGCGGGCTTGTGGCATGGCCCGGATCCCCGCCGCGCCTTCGTGGGCGATCCCCACGACCCGGAGGCCCTGGGCTGCTACGCCCCGGTGATGGTGCAGGCCCTGACCTGCGCCGCCCCCGGCTTCCGCGCTGTGGATGAGAGCGGCACGGAGCTGGAGCGCCTGTGCCTGCGCTATGTGGAGCGGGGCCTTCCCCTGCTGCTGTGGTGCAGCATCGGGCTGCGGCCCACAGTCAACGGCCCCTGGTACCTGCTGGAGCCGGAGGGCCGGCCCTTCATGTGGATCTCCAATGAGCACTGTGTCCTCCTGGCTGGCCGGGATGATACGCACTATTTCTGCTATGACCCCTGGCAGGACCGGGGCCTGGTGTCCTGCCCCCGCCGGCTGCTGTGGCAGCGGCACCGGGAGCTGGGGATGCAGGCCGTGGCCCTGGTGCCGGAGGCGTGGCCGTGCCTGTGAAATACTGCGCCGCCGGGCTGCTGCTGGTGCTGCTGTGCGGCTGCGCCGCGCCTGCGGCGGCCCCGGCCCTCCAAAGCGGCGGCGAGCCTGTCTATATGGCCCTGACCTTTGACGATGGCCCCTCGCCCTCCTGTACGCCCCGGCTGCTGGATGGGCTGCGGCAGCGGGGCGTCCACGCCACCTTCTTCCTCATCGGCAGCCAGATCCCCGGCCAGGAGGCGCTGCTGCGCCGCATACAGAGTGAGGGCCACCAGATCGGCAACCACTCCTGCAGCCACGCCGACCTGTCGCAGCTGCCCACCGCCGAGGCCCTGGCCGACCTGGCCCGCTGCGATGAGCTCCTGCAGCAGATCCTGGGCCCCGGCTGCTACTGGCTGCGCCCGCCCTATGGCTTTCTCACCCCGGAGGAGCTGAGCTGCCTCCAGGTTCCGGCGGTGTACTGGTCTGTGGACACCGAGGACTGGAAAAGCCGTGACGTGGACAGCGTTCTGGATATCGTCCTCCGCCAGGCCGGGGACGGGGATATCCTCCTGCTCCACGATTGCTACGACAGCAGCGTCACCGCCGCCCTGCGGCTCATCGACCGGCTGCAGCAGCGGGGCGTTCGCTTCGTCACCCTGGAGGAGCTGTTCGCCGTCAAAAACGCTGTGCCTCGCTGCGGCGTGCTGTATCGCCGCCCGGCCTGAGTGGCGGACATTTGCCCACAGGGCCAAAAAATAACAGACAGAATGTGGATTTCCCCTTGACAGCTTTGTGCAATACGATTAAAATTAGTAAGGATTATTATCGGGGGAGCAGGGGAGCCCCTCGGTTATTTTCTGCCTTAGAACGGAAGGTTCCGTTTGCATACACAAAACAGAACAGGAGGAACACCCAACATGACAACCACCGGCTGGATCGTTGCAGCCGCTGCTTTCGTTGTCGCTGCGGTGCTGTTTTTCCTCCTCGGTATTCGCTATCGCAAGCGCGTAGCGGAAAAAGAAATCTCCAGCGCGGAGGCCGAGGCCACCCGCATCATCAATGAAGCCATCAAGAGCTCTGAGAGCAAGAAGCGCGAAGCACTTGTTGAAGCAAAAGAAGAGATTTTGAAAGCCCGCAGTGAGTACGAGAGGGAAGAAAAGCAGCGCCGTGCCGACCTGCAAAAGCAGGAGCGTCGACTGCAGCAGAAGGAAGAAAACCTCGATCACAAGATGGACGCGATCGAGAAGAAGGAGGAGGCCCTGGCAGCCAAGCACGCCGCGGCCGACCGCGAGAACGAGCAGATCCAACTCATCAAGCGCAGCCAGACCGAGATGCTGGAGCGCATTTCCGGCTTCACCGCCGACCAGGCCAAGGAGTACCTCATCGCCCAGGTGGAGTCCGAGGTCACCCATGAGTCCGCCCTGAAGATCAAGGAGATCGAGGCCCGGGCCAAGGACGAGGCCGACCAGCGCGCCCGCGAGATCGTGGCCACCGCCATCCAGCGCTGTGCCGCCGACCATGTAGCCGAGATCACCGTCAGTGTGGTTCCCCTGCCCAATGACGAGATGAAGGGCCGCATCATCGGCCGCGAGGGCCGCAACATCCGCACCCTGGAGACCCTGACCGGTGCGGATCTCATCATCGACGACACGCCGGAGGCCATCACGGTCTCCTGTTTTGAGCCGGTTCGCCGGGAGATCGCCCGGCTGGCCCTGGAAAAGCTCATTGCCGATGGCCGCATCCACCCCACCCACATCGAAGAGATGGTGGAGAAGGCCCGGCGGGAGGTGGAGGCCACCATCCGCGCCGAGGGTGAGCGGGCCGTGCTGGAGACCGGCGTGCGCAGCCTGCATCCGGAGCTGCAGAAGCTCCTGGGCCGCCTGCGCTACCGCACCAGCTATGGCCAGAACGTGCTGCAGCACTCCATCGAGGTCAGCCACATCGCCGGCATGATGGCCGCCGAGCTGGGGGCCGATGTCAACGCCGCCAAGCGGGCGGGCCTGCTGCACGATATCGGCAAGGCCATTGACCACGAGATGGAGGGCACCCATGTGGCCCTGGGCGTGGAGTTCTGCCGGAAGTACCGGGAGAAGGAGGACATCATCCACGCCATCCAGGCCCACCACAACGACGTGGAGTGCAAGACCCTGGTGGCCTGCCTGGTGCAGGCAGCCGATGCCATCTCCGCCGCCCGTCCCGGCGCCCGCCGGGAGAACCTGGAGAACTATATCAAGCGCCTGGAAAAGCTGGAGGAGATCACCAGCAGCTATCCCGGCGTGGAAAAGAGCTATGCCATCCAGGCCGGCCGCGAGGTGCGCGTCATGGTCAAGCCCGAGCAGGTATCCGAGGATCAGATGGTGCTGCTGGCCCGGGAGCTGGCCAAGCGCATCGAAAACGAGCTGGAGTACCCCGGCCAGATCAAGGTTCATGTGCTGCGGGAGACCAAGGTCGTGGAATACGCCAAATAAGACACCGATGTTGCGCATTTCCGCGTAGAAAAATACGCCTGCGCCGCAGAAAAATACGCCAAAAATCACGCCCGGAGGCAAGCCTCCGGGCGTGATTCTGGTTTTATTTACTTTTTATAGGGAACGTGCCAGATGGTGTCGGCATAGTCCGCAATGGAGCGGTCGGCGGAGAACACGCCGCTGCGGGCGATGTTGTGCAGGCTCATGCAGTTCCACTTCTCCCGGTCGCCATAGGTCTCCATGACCCGGTGGGAGGCGGCGCAGTAGGAGGCGAAATCGGCCAGCAGGAGATACTGGTCGGCGGGGCAGCCCGCGCCAAAGAGCAGTCGCTGGTACAGATCCTCGTAGCTGACACCATCCCGGAAGCCGGTCTTCAACTGATCCATGGCCCGGTGCAGCACGCTGTCGCGGCTGTAGAGCAGGAAGGGATCGTAGCTCTGGCTCAGGCGGGCGGCCTCGGCGGCGGTGAGGCCGAAGAGGAACATATTGTCGTCGCCCAGCACCTGGTGCATCTCCACGTTGGCGCCGTCCAGAGTGCCCAGGGTCAGAGCACCGTTCATCATGAACTTCATGTTGCCGGTGCCGCTGGCCTCCTTGCCGGCGGTGGAGATCTGCTGGCTCACCTCGCTGGCGGGCATCAGCATCTCCGCCATGGAGACCCGGTAGTTCTCCAGGAACACCACCTGCAGCTTGTCCCGGCAGATGGGGTCGTTGTTGATCTGGTCGGCCAGGGAGTTGATGAGGTGGATGATACGCTTGGCCACGGCATAGCCCGGGGCGGCCTTGGCGCCGAAGAGGAAGGTCTGGGGCCGCAGGGGCATATTGGGATCGTCCTGGAGCTGCTGATAGAGGCTGATAATATGCAGCACGTTCAGCAGCTGGCGCTTATATTCGTGCAGGCGCTTGACCTGGACATTGAAGATGGCGTCGGTGTTCAGCAGTACGCACTGCTGGTGCTTAGCCCAGTGGGCAAAGCGCTGCTTGTTCTCCCGCTTGATCTGCTCCAGGCGCTCCAGCACGGCGGCATCGCCGGCGTATTTATCCAAGCGGCTGAGGCAGGCGGCGTGGGTCTGGTACTCGGGGCCGATGAGCTCCTGCAGCAGATTGTCCAGTCCGGGGTTCACCTGGCACAGCCAGCGCCGGTGATCCACGCCGTTGGTGACGTTTTTGAACTTGTCCGGCTCCATGCCGCAGGCATCCCGGAACACGTCCTCTCGCAGGATATCGGAGTGCAGGGCGGAGACACCGTTGACGGCCATGCCGCCGGCAATGCAGAGGTTGGCCATGCGCACCACGCCGTCCCAGATGACAGCCATTTTCTCCGTCTTCTGGGGATCATGGTAGAAATCATCCACCTGCTGCTGCCAGCGGCGGGAGATCTCCTGGAGGATTTGCCACACCCGGGGCAGCAGCGTCTCAAACAGCTGCTGGGGCCAGCACTCCAGGGCCTCAGCCAGCACGGTGTGGTTGGTATAGGCCACGGAGCCGGTGGTGATCTGCCAGGCCTCGTCCCAGCCCAGGCCTGCGTCGTCGATGAGGATGCGCATGAGCTCCGGGATCACCAGGGCGGGGTGGGTGTCGTTGATCTGGATGACGTTCTTCTCGTGGAAGTTCTTCAGGGTGCC